>NZ_MUFI01000037.1:0-36018 GCF_001996265.1 Salinivibrio sp. MA440 | reverse complement strand
AATAAAAAGGAGGATAAAAGAGGATAAAGATGCAATTGATTTTATTTTTGCGACAAAACACAGGTGACAAAACTGTGAACAAAAAGGCGTTTCTTTTCTATTAGAAGACAGTATTGTACTCAATAATAGACATCTGCTGGATCGGATTACGAGGTGCGACTGTCACGCCGTGTTGCACGTTTTGCTTTAAGCAGTTCAAGCGTGTCTCGCCAGCGATCGACAAGCTCAGACGGATCCTTGCTTTGCCATTGGTCAAGCGCATAGTCGGCAAGCGTGTAGTCGCCCGCTTTAATCGCACTAATGGCCAGCCACTGCCAAAGCATCTTATCGTCTTTCAACCCATAAGACAGTGCCACTTGCGCCGTATCAATGACCTCTTTCCAATGGCCTAATTGATAAGCCAGCATTACCTGCAACTTCAACGTCTGTTTATCCGGCTGGGTTAAATTCACTTCACTAATTCGATTCAAAGCCGCTACATGCTGGTTATTTTTGATTAGACATTGCACCATAAATAACTGCTCATCACGCGTTGCTACACGGTCAAGCTGCTGTAGCCCCTGCTGCCAGTACAATAACGCCTGCTCAGCTTCGTTGGAATCCAGTCGAGAAACAGCAATCGCTCGGTATAGCGCAATATCCGCCCTGGCCCTTGCTAAATATTGCCGAGCAGTGCGATGCGTCCCCGCTTTAACATGCGCACGCGCGGCTTGCTCGAGCCACTTGGGCGCCACATCAGCCGCATTCACGAACTGATCAAACGTTGCCGCCGCCGCACCATAACGCGACAACGCCATTTCACTCAGCGCCTTTGTTTGCAATACAAAGGCATCAAGTGCGTCGAGTTCTTGAAGCTGGTTGGCATAATCAATCGCCACATCAAATCGCGACAAAGAATAAGCAGCCTGCATCGCAAGACGGCCTGAAGAGGGGGATAAATGATGGTGCTCACTGAGTTGGCGCGCATAATTTAACACCTCATCATATTGCTTGACCCGATAAGCCAAACGGATCACGGCAGCAAGCGCATCCGCTTCGCTGGCTTCTGACAGTGAATTCAATGCTAACGCGTTTTGATAGGCACGATAAGCTTCGGCACGCTGATTAAGATAGAGATAGCTGATGCCCTGTAAGCGCCAGAGTTCGGCGCGCTGCGGTGACACAAGCTTTTGATCGCCTTGCTGCGCCAGTAACGCCGCTGACAACTTCAGGGCTTGCTGATAATTTCCACGCTCAATAGAGGCACTTACGTCCGCTATTTCTGCCGCCTGCGCCGTCGCGAATGACAGTAAAAACAGCAGCATGACTGCAAGTCGACGACTAACAGAAACAAGCATTCGAGACTCAAAGGGAAACAAACATAAGCGTCGCAACATGAAAATCCATTTTTAGAGGACAACACCTCGACTATAACCTATCTTTTTTATTCACTACAGCGAACAAACGTTTGCTGTCTTTATTTGTTAACATGCGCTCACAACAAACCCGACGAAACGCCACACAATAACGCCGTTATCTTGCTGTTTTGTGGCACATATTTACCGCCCTTATTGGTAATTAAATTACAAAATAGCGACTTTAGTCGGATTGTGAACGCGATAATGGGTCTAGAATCTCGGTAAACACCGGCGTAGCACGTAAAAAAATTACACGGTAATGATCTAAGTCAACATTCGGGAATCACCCTGTTGTTAGCATGCTGATAACGAAACAGAACACGGCCACAAGGCCAGCGTTAAAAATAAACCAAGACTGGCTAAGTCGCTGTTTCGAAAGCTTTTGCTTTCTGTAGACGAGGAAATTATGGCAACACATGCTCAAGACCGCAGTGTGAGTCACGATGAAAAGAGCGAATATCAAAAGAAGCACAAGCCGGCTTCTTCATTTGCCTCCCGGGCTGACTACCTGAATCACGAACTACAAATTATGCGTCCGCGCCGTTGGGGCTTGAACCTGCCTGGCCGTGACTTCCGTTTTGAAATTGAGGATCTTGTTCCCGCGCTGGCCGGTACCATCGGCATTATCGCTATGTATTCTGCAGTGATGATGTCATGGGCTGAGGGGCTAACCGCCGCGTGGGATCATGTGACTTTAGGTAAAGCGTTTGCTGTTGAGGTCGCGCGGGTTGAAATGCTTATCCCCGCACTCCTTTTTTGTGTCCTTTTATGCGGATTTATCAATCCACGCGCTAACCTGGCCGGTAACCATGGGCCAATGATCCCGCTTGTCGGGACCATCGCGCTCGCCGGCGCACATCCTCTCGCCTTGGGGATCCTAATCGGTGCCTTTGGCTTGATACTCAGTTATGTCAAAGGCGGGTCTAAATTAGTGAACCTAACCAGCCAAGGGGTAGCGGGTGGCTTGCTGATTTTCTTGGGCTTTGGCGGGGCAAAAGGTCAAATTGAGAGCCTGCTAGCCTGGGGTGCTGCCATTGATATGGGCTATATATCCATTGTCATTCTGGCCGTATCCATTGTGATTTATGCCTTTTTAGCTCGCATTGGTAAACGCTGGTTAGCGATTCCTGTCTGTGCCGTTACCGGTGGATTGATTGCTACCGCATTAGGTGCCGGCTCATCACTAGAGTTTGTGACACAACCGGGTGTGCCAAACCTAAACCCGGTTTACTGGTGGGGATCAACCGAGCAAGGTTGGCAAATGGGCTTACCAACCCTATCGCACTTTCTTGCGTCACTACCATTTGCTCTGCTCGCGGTAGCGATGTGGTCGCCAGACTTTCTTGGTCACCGTATTTTCCAGGAACTTAATTACCCGAAAAAGGCCGAAAAGGTATTGATGGACGTGGATGACACCATGACAGGGTGTTCTATCCGCCAAATCGTTGGGGCATCAGTCGGTGGGGGTAATATCACATCCTCATGGGGCACTTATATGATTCCTGCAGCGATTGCTCGTCGCCCGATTCCTGGCGGGGCTATTGTCCTCGGTCTGTTATGTATTGCGGTTGCCTTGATTGGTTATCCAATGGATGTAGCAACCTGGCCACCGGTGATGACCATTGCACTATTATCAGGTGTGTTCCTGCCGCTTCTTGAAGCAGGGATGCAAATGGTTAAAGACGCGAAGTCTAGCCAATCAGCCGGTATTTGTATTTTCGCCTCCATGGCTGTTAACCCAGTCTTTGGTTGGGCAGTCACTATGCTCTTGGACAACAACGGTCTTATCGGTGATAAAGAGCGTCCTGGTACGCTATCGACCATCGATCGTCTGGTGATTCCAACCGCCACAGTGATCATTTGTGTGGCTGCTATGTTGGCAGTCGGAATGATTCCCGGCATTCCACCTTTATTGTAATAACACGGCCCCGCTTTCGGGCGGGGCATCCGGATAAATCGATGGGTCACAGCGTCAGCCATACTGACACAACACTATGACTGGCCTTGGTCCCAACACATGTCTTTTTGAAAAGAGAACAGGTAGGTGCAACATGTCTGAGCACAATTCCAATGCATGGGAAGGATTTGTTGAAGGTAACTGGAGCAAAGCCGTTGACGTTCGCGACTTCATCCAAAAAAACTATACCCCTTATGAGGGTGACGAATCATTCCTAGTTTCTGAGCCAACTGACGCGACTCGCCAACTGTGGGCGCGCGTGATGGAAGGCATCAAGCAAGAAAACGCGACGCATGCCCCGGTTGATTTTGATACGTCTGTGGTTTCTACCCTGACCTCTCATGATGCCGGCTACATTGAGAAAGATCTGGAGCAGATTGTTGGTCTACAGACCGACGCACCGCTAAAACGCGCTATGCTGCCTAATGGCGGTATTCGTATGGTTCAAAGTTCGTGTGACGCATACGGCCGCGAACTGGATCCACAAGTAAAGAAAACCTTCACCGAACATCGTAAGACTCACAACCAAGGGGTTTTCGATATTTACACCCCTGACATCCTCAAGTGTCGTAAGTCAGGCATTTTGACAGGTCTACCTGATGCTTATGGCCGTGGCCGTATCATCGGTGACTACCGTCGCGTTGCTTTATACGGCATCGACTTCCTGATGGCGGACAAAAAAGCGCAATTCGATTCTCTACAAGAGAAATTTGAAAGCGGCGAAGATCTGCAAATGACCATGCAACTGCGTGAAGAAATTGCAGAGCAACACCGCGCGTTGGGCCAATTGAAAAAAATGGCAGCTTCTTACGGCTGTGATATTTCTCGCCCAGCAGAAAACGCAAAAGAAGCGATTCAGTGGACCTATTTCGGTTACCTGGGTGCGGTTAAAACACAAAACGGCGCGGCAATGTCGCTCGGTCGTACGTCTACCTTCCTTGATATCTACCTACAGCGTGATGTTGAAGCCGGTAAACTCACAGAAGAACAAGCGCAAGAGCTGATTGACCACTTCGTCATGAAACTGCGTATGGTACGCTTCCTGCGTACGCCTGAGTATGATGATCTCTTCTCTGGCGACCCAATTTGGGCCACCGAATCTGTTGCCGGTATGGGCCTAGACGGACGTACTCTGGTTTCTCGTACCAGCTTCCGTTTCCTTAACAGCCTGTACACCATGGGCCCAAGCCCAGAGCCAAACATCACAGTGCTTTGGTCTGAGCAACTGCCTGAAGGCTTCAAAAAGTTCTGTGCCAAAGTGTCTATCGATACCTCGTCTATCCAGTACGAGAACGACGATCTGATGCGCACTGACTTTGAATCTGACGACTACGCGATCGCTTGTTGCGTATCACCGATGATCGTTGGTAAGCAAATGCAGTTCTTTGGCGCCCGTGCCAACTTGGCTAAAACGCTCCTTTATACCATCAACGGTGGTATTGACGAGAAGCTGAAAATCCAAGTTGCACCAGAGCATCCAGCGATGACTGACGAAGTGCTAGACTATGACAAAGTCATGGACCGCATGGATCACCTGATGGATTGGTTAGCGAAACAGTACGTGACTGCGCTGAACAGCATCCACTTCATGCATGACAAGTACAGCTATGAAGCGGCATTGATGGCTTTCCACGATCGTGATGTTTATCGCACCATGGCCTGTGGTATTGCGGGTCTATCGGTTGCTGCTGACTCATTGGCCGCAATCAAGTACGCAAAAGTGAAGCCAGTTCGTGACGAAGACGGTATTGCTATCGACTTTGATATCGAAGGTGAATACCCAGCGTTTGGTAACAACGATGAGCGTGTTGATGCGATTGCCTGTGACCTGGTTGAACGCTTCATGAACAAAATCCGCTCACTGAGAACTTACCGTGATGCGGTTCCGACTCAGTCTATCCTAACGATCACCTCAAACGTGGTATACGGTAAGAAAACCGGTAATACGCCAGATGGTCGTAAAGCGGGTATGCCATTTGGTCCAGGTGCGAACCCAATGCACGGCCGTGATGAGAAAGGTGCGGTTGCGTCACTGACCTCTGTCGGTAAACTGCCATTTGCTCACGCTAAAGACGGTATTTCTTATACCTTCTCTATTGTGCCAAATGCTTTGGGTAAAGACGAAAACACCCAACGCGCGAACTTGGCGGGCTTAATGGATGGTTACTTCCACCATGAAAGCGGTCAAGAAGGCGGCCAGCACCTGAACGTGAACGTGATGAACCGTGAAATGCTACTAGACGCGATGGAAAACCCTGAGAACTATCCTCAGCTGACTATCCGTGTTTCTGGTTACGCGGTACGTTTTAACTCGCTGACTAAAGAGCAGCAACAAGACGTCATTACACGTACCTTCACGTCTTCACTGTAAGATGTAGCGATAAAGCGTACGCGATACGCTAATAAAAAAACCGCCGGCAAATGCTGGCGGTTTTTATTTGGGTTACACTTCAAAATGATCCAGTTGTCTATCCAACTCTCGTGCAGAATCTGCCAACAGCTGGCTTTGCTCTGCCAGGTGAGAAGCCGCCCCACTGACTTCGTTCGCTGAGTTATGAATGTTGCTGACGTTTTGGTTCATTTCTTCAGACACCGTCCCCTGCTCTTCGGCCGCCGCCGCAATCTGTACCACGCGATCGTTAGAGCCATGTAGCGCACTCACCATATCTTTAAGCTGCTGCTGAGTTTCAAGCGCGGTTTCTACACTCGCTTCACTGGACGTATGGCTTGATTTCATCGCCTCTGCCGCTTCAATCGCGTTATTGGTCAGCGCTTCTATCGTGCCTTGGATTTGCGTGGTTGATTTTTGCGTACCTTGCGCCAGCGAGCGTACTTCATCGGCCACCACCGCAAAGCCACGACCTTGCTCACCGGCACGTGCCGCCTCAATCGCCGCGTTTAGGGCCAATAGATTGGTCTGCTCAGAGATCCCTTGAATAACCGTCGCGACATCACTGATCTCCATCACGCCTTGCTTGACCTGATTGACCAATTTATCTGCCCCAGCGATACGTTCGGCAACTTCACGGATACTGGCTACCGTGCTATCCAATTTATGATTGCTATCTTCCGCCATCGAGGAAATATCATTCGTGGCTTGCGCAGTTTGTTCTGCGTGATCCGCGACATCAGCGACAGTTGCTGTCATTTCGTTCATCGCCGTTGCCAGTTGCTCGAGTTGCGCGCGCTGAGATTGAATACTTTGTGCACTCTGCTCACTCGCTGATGCAATCGACGACGCCATGGTAGAAGACTGCTTCGCCTCATCATGGGCAACACGCATGGCTTCACGAACACTCCCCATGGCTGTATCCATACGCCGCGCCAATTTACCGATTTCATCATGACGGGTATAGCCGCACTCAATGCGTAAGTCCCCACCCGCAATCCGATCAAACTTTTCGACCAATTCATCTAACGGCACAACGATGTCGCGACTGACAAACGCACCACAAACTAACAGGATCACCCCCGCGATAAGCGTTAATCCGCCAATTTGCCACGCTGACTGGATAAACTGCGCTTCAATATCGCTCACATGAGTGCCCGAGCCAATAATCCAGTTCCAACCATTTACGCGTTTCACATAAGAGATTTTGGGCTTCATCTCACCTTCCGGTGAGCGCCAAGTATAATCCAACACACCGCCTTGTGACCCTTTGCTCACTGTTACCATTTCTCGCCAATGGTGCTTGCCGTCGCCATCGGTCAAACTGTTCGCACTGGTGCCATTCAACTTGGGCTTTATCGGGTGGTTAACAATCGTGAGATCAGGCTTGAGCACCCAAAAATAGTTATCGCCGTCATAACGAAGCTGGTTCAGTTGCGCGATCGCTTGCGTTTTGGCTTCCTCTTCGCCGATTCTTGATGCCTGCTGGCGGTAATAATTCACCACACTTTGCGCCACTTCTATATTGGCCCTTAGCGAAGCGGTTCGCTCAGCATAAGCTTGATCACGCTCTTTTTGGATAGTGAACATACTGATCGCAACCAGCAATGCAATGGCTATCAACATGAGCGCAACAAGCTTATTTTTCACTCTCAGATCACTGATTTTTTTCATTATATACCCTAGCGTTTGCTGTTGATCCTA
The DNA here is from genome assembly GCF_001996265.1 of Salinivibrio sp. MA440. Taxonomy (NCBI): domain Bacteria; kingdom Pseudomonadati; phylum Pseudomonadota; class Gammaproteobacteria; order Vibrionales; family Vibrionaceae; genus Salinivibrio; species Salinivibrio sp. MA440. The sequence continues at coordinate 28,571 of NZ_MUFI01000037.1, read as the reverse complement.
GCCTGATACTCGGCTCTATTAAGCTCACATGCAGCCTGAAAGGCCATATATGGGTAACTCTGCATGTCGCACGTTAGTTTGGACAAAAAGGCCAGAAGACACAAAAACAACATGGAGATTATCTGGATTAGCTCTCATTGTGCTGGCATAGAAAACTGGAACTGTGATCAACCCAAAGACAGAGGTGTAACACCACAGCAACGTTCACAAAGAGAGTGCGAAAAAGAGGGGAATTTCCTTACGTTGAGGCCGGTTTTTGTAATAAAATGACAGTATCGCAATTCGCAGTCTGGAGACAGTTATGTCGGCAATTGGTCGCATCCATTCCTTTGAATCTTGTGGGACCGTAGATGGCCCTGGGATACGTTTTATTGTCTTTATGCAAGGCTGCTTGATGCGGTGTAAGTATTGCCATAATCGCGATACTTGGGACACTCACGGCGGGAAAGAAGTCACTGTCGATGAGATCATGAAAGATGTATTGGCCTATCGCCACTTCATCACCGCATCAGGCGGTGGGGTCACCGCATCGGGCGGCGAAGCTATGTTACAGCCAGAGTTTGTCCGAGACTTTTTCCAGGCCGCGCAAGCCAAAGGTATTCATACCTGCTTAGACACCAACGGCTATATCCGTAAGCACACGCCCGTGATTGATGAAGTGCTTGATGCAACCGATTTGGTCATGCTGGATCTAAAACAGCTCAATGATGAGGTTCATGAAGACTTAGTAGGCGTATCGAATCGCCGCACGCTCGATTTTGCCAACTACTTGCACAAAATTGGACAAAAAACCTGGATTCGTTACGTCGTGGTGCCCGGCTATACGGATGACGATGATTCCGCGCACCGCCTAGGTCAGTTTATTAAAGGCATGGACAATATCGAAAAGGTGGAATTACTCCCCTATCACCAGCTTGGTGAACATAAATGGGAAGCGCTGGGTTACGAATATGAGTTAAAAGACGTGGGCACACCATCAAAAGAAATGATGGATAACGTCAAAAACATTATTGCCAGTTATGGTCATAACGTCATGTATTAATCCGACGCACCTCTGCGCACCACCCATCAGCCGGTCACCTTGTGGCCGGCTTTTTTTCGCGTCTTTATACTTTTTTCACGTCGTTATACCTCTGTCTCGCGACTTACATCTCGCGCCGGCGGGCTTTCGTCATCCTAATGGCTTCACGAATAATACAGTCACGCAAAGGGTTATCTGCGCCATCCGCTCGCCAGATAAAAGACAGTGTTCGACGCATATTGAGCTCTGGCACGTTCAGCGCCACCAGCTCCTCGCGTTCAATCCACTTTTCAACATCTAAATAGGGCAAGCAGCTTAGGTAATTGGAGTTAGCCACCAAAGTACGCAACACAGGCACCTGCTCATATTCTCGCCGCACATCAAGATCTTCGATAACGCCATGAATCGCACTATCAAAACTATGTCGTGTCCCGGCACCCGGCTCTCGCAATACCCACTGCGCTTGTTCAAGTTGCGCCAAGCTTACCTGATCACGCTGCGCATAAGGATGGTGCTTGCCCGCCACGACCACAAGGTGGTCATGGCACCATACCTGCTGCTTTAAGCGGCTATCATCGCAACGCCCCTCAATGATCCCCAAGTCGTGCTGATAACGGCGCACACTATCAATGACTTTCTCGGTGTTTTTCACGGTAAAGTCGATTCGCAGCTCGGGGAAATCACTATCAATAATACTGATAAGGTCTGGAATAAGGTGTTCTGCTGCGGTTTGACTGGCAATTAAGGCAATATCGCCACTGATAATGTGCTGTCCATCAAACCCTGCCTCAATCTGTTGCGCATCAAACAAGAGTTGGCGTGCTTTGGGTCGCAACCAGGCTCCCCAGTAGGTGAGCTGCATTTGCTTGCCTTGCCGCTCGAATAATGGCCGCCCTAACAACTTTTCTAGCTGCGACAGGGCCATACTGGTAGCCGACTGCGTCAACGCTAACTGGTCGGCCGCTCGGCTTACACTGCCGGTCGCGGCGATCGCTTCAAACACAGCCAACTGTTTCAATGAGTACCGCATCCAGGCTCCTTACTGTCTGGCTTTAATGGCAATACCCTATCAATTTTTATGATTCTTACCCTAAGTAATATCAATTTTACTCCTGATAGAGAGAAGAATAGGCTGGTTTTATTCACATTACGTCTAAAAAGGAGTACAACCTGTATGTTGATCTGTCTTTCCCCTCGGGCAAATAATGCCGACAGAGGAGACAACGCATGGTAAGTCCTACCCCAATTAAAACGGAGGGCCCCGCTGCATTGCTTGCCAACGCTGAAGCCTATGCAGAGAGTAAAACCCATAAATCGACCCGGATGGCGGTTGGGCTAGCCATGATGGCCGGCTTATTTATCGGACTGGCTTTCGTGTTCTACCTCACGGTAACCACGGGCAGTAACGCCGGCTGGGGAATGACCCGGTTGATGGGCGGGCTTGCCTTTAGCATGGGCTTAATATTGGTGGTGCTTGGCGGTGCAGAGCTATTTACCAGCACAGTGTTGTCTATGCTGGCGCGTGCCAATGGCAAGATCTCCACCCGCGGCCTGCTCTATACCTGGGCAAGAGTGTATTTCGGCAACTTGTGCGGCGCCCTACTGTTGGTGTTTATCGTGATGGTGGCAGGGCTATACCAACTTGACGATGGGCAATGGGGATTAAACGCATTACACGTGGCCCAACACAAGCTACATCACAGTTGGATACAAGCCTTTGCGTTAGGGGTGTTGTGTAACTTGCTGGTTTGTCTGGCAATTTGGATGACCTTCACGTCGCAAAATCCACTGACCAAAGCAGTGATGGTGATTCTTCCCGTGGCCATGTTTGTCAGCACCGGCTTTGAGCACAGTGTCGCCAATATGTTCATGGTGCCACTGGGGATGAGCATTGCTACTTTCGCGCCCGACAGTTTTTGGCAAACAGTAGGGAGTTCACCGGCTGCCTTCAATGACCTTAACCTGATCCAGTTTATCAGTGCCAATTTAATCCCCGTCACGCTCGGCAATATTGTCGGCGGCGCTGGCCTTGTCGGCATGGGGTACTGGCTGATTATTAATCCAGAGAGAGAAAACAAAACAGCGCAAATTTCTTCATTGACGCTACCGTCTGCGAATTATTCTGAGAGACCCACTATGACCCAAGAAACCTTAACCATTGAAAAAAACATGAAGCCTGCCCACTGTGCCTTGCAAAGCCATCAGTTTGTGGCCGATGCATTAGAGCAACTCAACCGCTATCAGTTGCAAGGCGCGCCTGTCGTCGATAAACAAAATGAATTGGTTGGCTTTTTCTCGGTGCAAGATGTCTTTGTTGATTTATGGTGGAACGATTACCAACCCGACATGGACACCAAAGTCGAAGATTTAATGCGCACGGAGGTGCAAACCGTTGAGGCAGACCAATCCGTGATTGAACTGGCGCAGTACATGAGCATTGACAACCAAGTGTTGTATCCGGTCAGTGATGCGGGCATTGCCACGCGCTTTACCACCCAATCCGCACTAGAGCGCGCGAAAACACAAACACTGTCTAGACCGCACGTTTATCCTGTCATGAAAGACAACATCTTGGTTGGCGTCATCAGCCGCTCAGATGTGGTTCGAGCTTTGGCACCGTTATACGGCAACGCCATGGATATTCTCCCTGCCGATGCAAAAGAAGGACTTGTTAGCGCCTAACCAAAACTAAAAACACGCCTCAGAACGGTTCTGAGGCGTGTCGTGTTAGATCCCGCGTGTCGTGTTAGCTCCCCCGACGTTGTCAGGCGGCACTCAAGTTAGGCATTTGCCGACGCCCTCTCAGATAAGCGATCCACATATATACCGCCGTACTAAGCAAGCAACTGGCCAAGTACATCATCAACCCTTGCTCACCAGAAAATGCTTGATGCGCCAATACCGGACCACTGACGGATCCAACACTGTACGCGAGTAGAAGCGCCTCAGTAGCCGCGACAATTTTCCCCGGCGCCAGCGAGGCACACGCATAAGCAATCGCAATGGGATAAATGGCAAACACGGCGCCACCAAGCATCACGAGCCCGACGCCAAGCCACCCGTTGCTGTTAGCAAGTATAATGATGGCTACGGCAAGCAATCCCACCACACAGAAATAGAACATCAACAGGACTCGATTCACTCTGGTCGAGATGGCACCTAATAACGGCTGAACGCCCATGCCGCCAACAATGACTAACGCCATCATTGCTCCAATCTGTTGATGATCGTCAACACGTTCAGCAAGATAAAGGGGTAATAGACCATAGATCGCGCCTAAGGTGAGCCCCGACACAATGCAGGCGATATAGGCAGCTTTACGAATGGCTCTTAAGGTGCCTGTGTGCTCAATAGGGCCCATCATCGCTTGCGACGGCTCACCATGGCGCATAAATAAGGGCACGATAATCGCCGCCGTGACCAAACTACCGATCAACCAATACGGCTGAGCACCTGTCACACCGACATAACCGACGCCCAGCTGACCCAAGGCATTACCACCATATAAAGCGGCCATATAAAAGCCTAAACGCTTAGCCCGTTGACGCTCTGAATCGGCGATCAATAACCATGATTCAATCGCGACAAACACCCCTGCGACCGCAATACCGGCCACAAATCGTGACACTAACCATATCCCCTGCGCTTTGATCGTTGCCATCGCGGCAATAGACAGCAGCAGCACACTCATAAACAGCACTAATGCCTGTCGATGCCCCATCCGCGCGACGATACGTGCACTCCACAAAGCACCAAACAATAATCCTGCATAAAAGGCACTCGCCAGCCAAGCGGCCAGTTCAGCCGGCATCCCAAGCGGCATTAACGCCAATGGAATCAAGCTCATCAAATAGCCACTCGCGACCGCAAATGCCGTTAAGCTCACTAATGGCACCCATGGAAACACAGACAGGGCCATGCCGCTGCCATTTTGTGCAGAGGATAGATTATTCATGACAGTTCGTTCAATTCTCAGATAAGTGGCACGGACGGCCGGGGCCGCTAATATGTGCCATTATTTGAGATAAATACAGCGAACGTTTTTATTGGTCTCAATAAGAAAATTTAATGGATAGAATCCATAAATACCCAAGCACTGTGCCATCAACGCTCTGGCGACAAATACTCTCTGTCATAAAAGGTGCGTAACCAATGGGGGCGATACACCGCCATCACCGTCACCGCCATGCCGTTAAGCAGCGCCTCGGGGAACCACATCAATAGTGCAATTTGCAGGTAGTTATGCACAATCTCATGCCAGCTATGACGATCGGCAGCCCAATACCAGAGCGAGGTCACCGATAGCTGAAACACAATGGTCAGCGCCGCACCGATAAACGCCGCAATAAAAATATAGATAAAAAGGTGGCGGGTTAAATACTGGTAGCTCAGTGCGAAAATCGCATAACTGAACACAATAGGCAGTATCGCCGTGGTAAGCGCCGTCATCCCCATATCTGCGACGGGGACAAAACCAAAGAGCCCCATCAGTGCCAGCGGCACGGTGGTAATCCAAATGGCAATGCGCCAACCATGGCATAAAGCTAACGTGGTCACGCCCAGAAAGTGGATATCGAGCCCCTCTTTGATCCCCGCCTGCAACGCCCAAAGCGCAAACAGCACCACCGCCGATGAAAACGCTAAATGCTGATAACCCACTTCCTGACGCAGTTTAGGAAAAAACTCACGTGGATAGGTTCCATATAATACCCCTGCCCAGCCTAACCAACCTATCCATTGCCAACCACTGACATCAGCCCACTCAAACATAACGTCCCCTTCATGAACGATCTTTTACCCAATCCCTTATGCGGGTGAAAAACGTGCTACGGACATAGCTCAGATCAAGATTTCAGCGATAAAGAGCTGCTAATCTCTGTCCATACCCTCATCGTTTGATGAACGACTATTGTAACTTCGAGAGTTAAGAGGCCAACCGCAATGGATATGACCCCTGCACAACGTTTAATTTTATCTAACCAGTACCAGTTAATGTGCCACCTCGATCCCTCTAATGGCGAAAAGTACCGTCGCCTACAAACCATCATTGAGCGCGGCTACGCGTTGCAAATGGCCGAGGTGATCAGCCAGTTTGAAGCACTGTGCGAAACCCAATGCCGCGAAGTGATTGATATCATGGAAATGCACCATGCGATGCAGGCCTCTTATCACCTCCTTGACGATACCAACCAAGCGGCATTATCGCCACGTCGCGTGCAGTTCTGGGGCTTTGACGCAGCAACCGAAGGGGCTTTGGTGCATTATGTACGCTTTTTAGTCGATACTGAGGGGCTCTATCCGCAGTTTGATCAAGGGGAGCACTGCTTTAACAGTCAAATGCCAATGCGTGACAAATACCGTCGTATGCTCGACGTTTGGCGTCAGTGCCCGCGTCAATTTCACTTAAGCCTAACCGAGATCGAAAAGATCCTCGCCGCCTAGTGAAAGGGAAAAGGTAACAATGCAGCCGTCCTTGTGGGCGGCTTTTTGATTTCTCACGGCGCAAACTTGTCGAACGTCACACAAGCCCGTACCCTTAAGCGCATCAAAGACAAGACACAGACTCTGCCATGATTTATCGATGCCCGCTATGCCAACAGCCCCTGCAAGCCAAGCCACGTGGTGCTTATTGCGCTGCCAATCATCAATTTGATCGCGCCAAAGAGGGCTACCTCAACCTATTACCGGTGCAATTTAAACGCTCCAAAGATCCGGGCGACAATAAAGCCATGACTCAAGCCCGCCGCGCATTTTTAAACGCTGGCCATTATGCGCCCATGCGCCAAGCGATGATTGATTCCCTCACCCAGGCACTGAATAGCGAGCACCAGACGATCTTGGATGTGGGCTGTGGTGAAGGGTATTACACCCATGCCATCGCTGATCAGACAGCCGCACAACAGTGGTCTATTTATGGGCTGGATATCGCCAAAATCGCCGTGCGCTATGCCGCGAAATGGTATCCACAATGTCAGTTTTCGGTCGCCTCATCGCAACGCTTGCCGTTTGCCGACAACAGCCTTGACGGTGTGGTGCGTATTTATGCGCCCTGCAATGGCGACGAGCTTGATCGTGTTATCAAGCCCGGTGGCGTTGTTGTCACCGTCACCCCAGGTCCACGTCATCTATTTCAGCTTAAAGCGGGTATCTATGATGAGGTCCGGTTACACGAAACGCCAGCAGAGGCCCTGCCCGGTTTCCAGCTTGAAAGTGAGCGCTCACTGCATTACCCGATGACATTAGCAGGCGAGCAAGCCCTCACCCTGCTGCAGATGACACCGCTTGCCTGGCGCGCCTCCGATGAATGGCGTGAAACGTTAGCCAATGCCAACGGCTTTCACTGTGAAGCCGACTTTACCTTGCGTGTGTATCGTCATCACACAGAGATTGACTCGGCCAAAGGAGAAGCGTGATGCACACTTGCTCACCATGGACAAAAAAGGGCGTGATTGACCGCTTTTTGAAGCCGCGCTTTTTGCAACTGCGTGCCACTCAATGGCTATTGGCGGCCAGCTTAGTACTAAGCCCCGTCAGTGTCGCAGCGGCATCGCAACCGACATCGGCGTCTATCAATACCTTATTTGATTATCAAGTGACCACCGCCCAAGGGCAGTCACTTAGCTTGACTCAAGTGGCTGACAACGTCGAAAAAGCGGATATTGTTCTGATCGGTGAATGGCACAGCCATCCTGGGGTGCACCGTTTTCAAACCGAGTTGCTCAACCAACTTGCCTCACGTCATTCTGTCGCGCTTTCCATGGAGCAATTCAGCCGTGATGCCCAGCCAGTGGTGAATCAATACCTTGCCGGCGACATTGGCGAAGACACGCTTAAGCGTCGAGCCAATGCATGGGACAACTACAATGGCAGCTATCGCCCGTTGATCGAGCTAGCTAAACAGCGTCAATTTGACGTGATTGCCGCTAACGCCCCTAAACGCATGGTTAGCTGTATTGGTCGACAAGGTTTGGCTTACTTAGATAAATTGCCGGACCAGCAGCGTCAGTGGTTTGCCGCGACGATTGATACCCAAGACTCACCTTATAAACGTCAGTTTAAAGCCAACATGCATCATGGCACTCCCACCCAAACCGACGATCAATTTGCCGCGCAACTCGCCTGGGATGCCACCATGGCAGAAAGCATGGTCGATTATCACACCCGTCACCCTGATACCCAAATTGTCCACATCGCGGGCCGCTTTCATATTGCCGAAGGCTTAGGAACGGCCGCACAATTAAAAGCGCGAAATCCCGACCTGACCATTGCACTGATCACCGCGGTGAGTGATCAAGCCAAGCTTGCCGACAACGCCAAGGATCTTCGCTTAAAGGTCATGCCTTTGCCCCAGCGCTGGCAGTCGATGGATGAAATGCGCGAAGCAGTCAGCCAAATGAAAGGGCAAGGCGCGCCGCAGTGTCGTTAAGCCACGCATCCATCACCGACCAATAAAAACGCCGACCCTGAGGTCGGCGTGTGTTGCCTGGGTGAGCGGCGCATTTCGGTTAGGTTAAAACCAACGCTCTAATGCTGCGCGATCCACTTTGAACGCCCGGCTCAATGCTTGCGCTAGCTCTTTGTATCGCGGTTGGCTTTTTATCGGCTGCATCGCGTGCCCCTCACTGGTGATCTTTTGATGCAGTTCGCGATACCACCCCGCCAAAGCCGGCGGCAGCGGCGTATCACGGCGGCGTCCCAGCCACCACAGCCCTTGAAGCGGCAAGCTCAGCGCAAATAGCGCCACAATCACCGCTTGCGGCATGCCTTGTACATTGTTTGCTGCCATTTGAAGCAACACACTGATTGCGGCAATAGCAGGCATGACCTTGATCGCGAACCGCGTTATGGTGATCACACGATTTTCAGGAAAAACCGGCGCTAATTCCTTTTTCATCGGCCATTCTTGCATGTATTTCTGACCGTCTTGCAGGCAGCGCCAGATTGATTTGTTCGTTGTCATACCTACCTCACTTGTTCAGTGTGACCGAAAGGGGCTGTCACTCAACTTTTACAATAAAAACTAAACAAATTGTTTAAAAACTTTAAAATTTAACCCATATCGCTCAAAAAATTTTTGTTATCTGGATCAAGTCCCGCTATCCTTAGCGCACTTTTATCATTGTTGCTCGGATTCGATTGTCTCGCAACCCAATCCGGTTGTACTCAATGGAGCGTTCACTTATCCAGGACGGATAACGATAATTCTTTCCCCGCGACAAGGCATGAGATAATTCTTTTTTGAAAAGGTAGTGTCTCAATTTGTCCACTATCCTTTTTATTCCATACACTCTGTCTCACGAAACATAGGTAGTCATACATGTCAAAGCTGGTTCTCGTACTCAATTGCGGAAGCTCCTCTTTGAAGTTCGCCATTGTCGACGCACAATCAGGCGATGAGCATCTTACCGGTCTTGCCGAATGCCTTAACCTTCCAGAAGCCCGCATCAAGTGGAAAATGGACGGTAAGCATGAAGCCCAACTGGGCAACGGCGCCGCGCACACTGAAGCCCTCACCTTCATTGTAGACACAATTCTGGCCTCGAAGCCTGAACTGGCCGAGAACTTGGGTGCTATCGGTCACCGCGTTGTTCATGGCGGTGAGCATTTTACCCAGTCAGCATTGATTACGGACGAGGTGCTCAAAGGGATCCACGATGCAGCGAGCTTCGCGCCATTGCACAACCCAGCACATATCGTTGGCATTGAGGCGGCGAAAAAAGCCTTCCCTGCGCTGAAAAATGTCGCTGTTTTCGATACCGCGTATCACCAAACCATGCCAGAAGAAGCTTATCTGTATGCGCTGCCTTATAATCTTTATAAAGAGCACGGCATTCGTCGCTACGGCATGCATGGTACCTCTCACTTCTTTATCGCCAACGCGGCCGCTGAGCAACTTGGCAAGCCTGTCGACGAAGTGAACATCATCAACTGCCACCTTGGTAACGGTGCGTCAGTATGTGCGATTAAAAACGGCAAATCGGTCGATACTTCAATGGGCATGACCCCATTGGAAGGCTTGGTAATGGGCACCCGCTCTGGTGACCTAGACCCAGCGATTATCTTCCACCTGCACGATGCACTCGGTTATAGCGTTGAGCAAATCAACACCATGCTTACCAAAGAGTCTGGCCTGCAAGGCTTGACCGAAGTGACCTCTGACTGCCGCTTTGTTGAAGATAACTACGGCGAGAAAGAAGAAGCAACACGTGCAATGAACGTGTTCTGCCACCGTCTTGCCAAGTACGTAGCCAGCTACACCGCGACCCTCGACGGCCGCCTAGACGCAATTGTCTTCACCGGCGGCATCGGTGAGAACTCAGGCCCAATCCGCGAATTGGTACTCGAGCGCCTAGCTCTGCTGGGTGTGGAGGTCGACAAAGAGCGCAACCTGAAAGCCCGCTTTGGCGGCGAAGGCGTGATCACTACCGACGCAAGCCGCGTGCCTGCGATGGTGATTTCAACCAACGAAGAGTTGGTGATTGCGCAAGACACTGCGCGCCTAACTGGCCTGTAAGACCATTTCCAACGGCTGATTCCACTCAGCCGTTTTTGTATTCGTGCCGGACCATCCGGCACGCCAACCAGATAGTAAGAGGAAGTCAACGTGTCCCGTACTATTATGCTAATTCCAATCGGCTCCGGCGTCGGCCTGACAAGTGTCAGCCTTGGCGTCATGCGAGCGATGGAGCGTAAAGGCGTCCGCGTCTCATTTTTTAAACCGATTGCTCAGCCACATCACGGTAGCGACACTGACGTCACCGATCTGACGACGGAAATCATTCACGCTAACAGTGATATGAAAGTCGCCGAATCGATGTCAATGAACCAAGCCGAAAACCTGCTGCGCTCGGATCAAGAAGATGTGCTGCTCGAAGAAGTGCTCGCGCGCTTTACTCGTGCCACTGAAAACGCAGAAGTTGCGCTCGTCGAAGGCTTGGTCACCACACGTAACCACCCCTTCGCGAACCAGATCAACTACGAGATCGCCAAAACACTGGATGCAGAAATCGTGTTTGTGACCACCCCAGGCACTGACAACCCATCCCAGCTTAAAGAGCGTATCGAGTTTGCCTGCACCAACTTTGGTGGCAGCAAAAACGGCAACATTTCAGGTGTGATCATCAACAAGCTTAACGCGCCTGTTGATGATGCAGGTCGTACGCGCCCTGACCTGTCAGAAATCTTTGACGAAGCGGACGGCGCACGTCCAACTAACGTTGAAGTGATGCAGATTTTCAACTCCAGCCCAATCCGTGTACTGGGTTGTGTGCCATGGAAAATCGACCTGATCGCGACCCGTGCTAGCGATATGGCCAAGCACTTGAACGCCACCATTATCAACGAAGGCGAAATTCACTCACGTCGCATCAAGAGCATTACCTTCTGTGCGCGTTCAATCCCTAATATGGTTGAACACTTCCGCCCAGGCTCCTTGCTCGTGACTTCGGCTGACCGCCCTGACGTGATCGTCGCCGCGTGTCTGGCTGCGATGAACGGCGTAGAAATCGGTGCCTTGTTGCTGACCGGTGGTTATGCCATCCCTGATCAGTTAAAAGCCCTGTGTGACCGCGCGTTTGAAACCGGTCTTCCAGTATTTACCACTGCAGGTAACACCTGGCAGACGTCGCTCAATCTGCAAAGCTTTAGCCTTGAAGTGCCGGCTGACGATAAAGCCCGTGTTGAGTTTGTGAACGACCACGTTGCTGGCCACATTGATGGCAACTGGATTGAATCACTCAGCTCAGGGTCGAACCGCGAACGTCGCCTCAGTCCACCCGCGTTCCGTTATCAGCTGACCGAATTTGCACGTCGAGCCGCTAAGCGCATTGTGCTACCCGAAGGTGACGAGCCACGTACCATCAAGGCCGCCGCTATCTGTGCTGAGCGTAAAATTGCCGAGTGTGTGCTTTTGGGTAACCCAGAAGAAATCAAACGCGTTGCCGATCAGCAAGGTGTCACCTTGGGCGCTGGCGTAGAAATTATCGACCCGGTAAAAGCACGCGATAAATACGTGGCACGCTTGGTCGAGCTGCGTAAGAGCAAAGGTATTACCGAGGTCATTGCCCAAGAACACCTCGAAGATACCGTGGTACTGGGTACCATGATGCTAGAAGCGAACGAAGTGGATGGCCTGGTATCTGGCGCGGTTCACACCACCGCTAACACTATCCGTCCACCGCTGCAAATCATCAAAACCGCACCGAACGCTTCTTTGGTCTCATCAGTATTCTTTATGCTGCTGCCTGAGCAAGTGCTGGTATACGGTGACTGTGCGATTAACCCGGATCCAAATGCTGAACAACTGGCTGAAATCGCGATCCAATCTGCCGATTCTGCCGCGGCATTCGGTATTGAACCTCGCGTAGCGATGATCTCTTACTCGACCGGTAGCTCAGGCAAAGGGGCAGACGTGGATAAAGTCCGCGAAGCCACCCGTCTTGCCCAAGAGAAGCGTCCTGATCTGATCATCGATGGCCCACTGCAGTACGACGCCGCTATCATGGAAAATGTCGCGAAATCAAAAGCGCCAGATTCGCCTGTTGCCGGTAAAGCCACCGTGTTCGTCTTCCCAGACTTGAACACAGGTAACACCACGTACAAAGCAGTACAGCGTTCTGCCGAGTTGGTCTCTATCGGTCCAATGCTACAAGGCATGCGTAAGCCAGTGAACGATCTGTCACGTGGCGCCTTGGTTGACGATATTGTCTATACCGTGGCACTGACAGCGATTCAGGCTAAGCAAGCCGAAGACAACGGCCAAGCGTAACCCACGCTCAGCCCAGAAAGAGCAAAAGCCAGCACATGTTGCTGGCTTTTTTTTGCGTTTAACTTCACAACGTGACGCCCCAAAGCGATCTAGCATAGCCTTTCCATCCTTGTTTTGGAGTCGATGATGGCGATTGATTTTGATCCCTTAGCGTTTAGGCATGCCCTGCACCAATACCCTGAATTGTCTAATCACGAAGCGCAAAGTGCGCGCACCATTGCCGCCCAACTACGCGACTTTGGTCTCACCCCCCATACCGGCGTGGGCGGTCATGGTATTGTGGTAGACATTGCAGGTCGCGAGCCAGGGCCAACCACCTTGTTACGCGCCGATTTTGATGCGTTACCCATTCACGAACACACCCAACTTGATTATGCATCCTGTCACGATGGCATCATGCATGCCTGCGGTCACGATGGCCATGCTGCCGCCTTGCTTGCCGTCGCTGCTCAGCTATGCCAAACACCCCCTAAACAGGGGACTGTCATTCTCGCTTTTCAGCCGGCTGAAGAAACCGGCGAAGGCGCGGCACGTCTGTGTGCCAATCCGCTTTTAGCAACCCGCCACATCGACAATGTCTATGCCTTTCATAATCTGCCAGGCTTTGCCCAACATCAGATAGTGGTGCGCCCAAGTACCTTTGCCTGCGCCTCAACCGGCGTTGCGATTCGGTTGTACGGCAAAACCTCCCATGCCGCTTACCCAGAGCGCGGGGTCAGTCCGGCAAACGCCATGAGTGACGTGATGCGTATGCTCACACAGCTTCCTGACGCTTATCCTTCCACGTTCAGCTTAGTGACGCTAGTTCACGCCCAACTTGGCGACCCCGCGTTTGGCGTTGCGCCCGGCGAGGCCACCGTAATGGCGACCCTACGCAGCGACGACAACGCCACGTTTCATGCCATGCAAACCCGGTTAGTCGATCACGTAAACGCTATCGCCGACCGAGCAAAATTAACCGTGGATCTAAGTTGGCACGAGCCGTTTATTGCCGCCGAAAACAGCACAGCGCATAACCAAGTCGTGGTCAACGCGGCGCAATCGCTGGGGTTAGAGGTTCACTGGCTTAAGGAGCCCATGCGTTGGTCAGAAGATGTCGCCGAATTTCTTGCCCGCTGGCCCGGCGCATTATTTGGCATTGGCAGCGGCGAGCACCACCCACAGCTGCACAACCCTGACTATGACTTCCCGGATGCGATTTTAGCGACCGCCAAAGCACTATTTTGCAGAGTGATTACACACCATCACGGCCGTTAATTACCCCAACGCCAGCCAAAAGCCGACGCCGATCATCAAGGTGCCGGCGATTCGGTTCAGCAATTGCACATTACCCTTTTGCTGCAAAAACTGACGTAAGGTGCGCCCACCGCTGGCATACAACATTAAACAACTGAATTCCGTGCAAAGAATGATCAACACCAGCACGCTCAGCTGGCTGGGCAATGAGATCGCAGGGTTAATAAACGGCGGCAACAGTGAGATCATAAAGGCCCAGCCTTTCGGGTTGGCTATCGCAGTGACAAAACCTTGTGCCGCCAACGATAACGCAGAGATATCATTCGGCGCCGACGTCTCTTCCTTTGGGATTGCCATTTTGCCACGCGATCGCCACATTTGTACGCCGAGATACGCCAGATACGCGCCCCCCACATACTTAAACACTTGAAACACGCTAGGATAGTTCAGCATCACGGCCGCCACCCCTACCACTGACGCAATCGCCACAAGGCCGACGCCAATGAGCTCGCCCCACATCATATGTAGGCTACGCTTAACTCCGATAGTCATCCCCAGGGTCATGGATAGTGTCATACACATTCCCGGTGTGATTGACACAAAAAAGAAGGTGGGAATAAATAGCGTCAACATCGTGGTATCAATCAAGGCAGTTGGCATATCACTTAATCAGAACAAAGGGTTAGAAAGGCTATTAGTGAACACGCTTTAGTCGATGAGATCAAGCACGCTTGAGATCTCGTTGACTGTTTTATTTATAACCAACTGATTAGCCTTATTGCCATTTAGACGTCCAGAAGTAAAAATATCCATTGACTTCATTTTACCTAACTCATAGCATCAATAACCAGAACGACAGCAAGAGCGCGGGATAGACCGCTGAGTCAGTCGGCTGTGATCAAATTTATCGCCAAGGACATGTGATGATTGAGATATCCAAACTCAACAAGGTATTCGAACTCGGGGAGCGCCGAATTCATGCCCTTAACGACATCAACTTATTTATCCCGAAAGGAAAAGTATTTGGTGTGATCGGTGCCTCTGGTGCCGGCAAAAGTACGCTGATCCGAATGGTTAACCTGCTCGAGCGCCCAACCAGCGGCACGGTAAAGGTAGGAGGCGTTAACCTCACCGCGTTATCCAATCGCGATCTGACCCAAGCTCGCCGTCAAATCGGGATGATTTTCCAACACTTTAACCTACTGTCATCGCGATCGGTCTTCGACAACATCGCTCTACCGCTTGAACTGAGCGGCGCGAGCAGTGACGCGATCGAAACCCGAGTCACCGAGTTACTCGATTTAGTTGGTTTAGCCGATAAGCGTCATGTCTATCCGGCTAGCCTCAGTGGCGGACAAAAACAACGTGTCGCGATTGCCCGCGCACTGGCGCCAAGCCCAGACGTATTATTGTGTGATGAAGCCACTAGCGCACTGGATCCTGCTACGACACAATCGATTTTGTCACTGCTACAAACCATTAATGAAAAGCTCAACCTGACCATTTTATTGATCACCCACGAAATGGACGTGGTGAAGCGCATTTGTCACGACGTTGCCATTATTGGTGACGGTGAATTGGTCGAATCTGGCCCAGTGGGCGACATTTTTGCCCATCCGAAATCCGACTTAGCGAAACAATTTATCCGCTCAACCTTGGATTTATCGGTGCCTTATGACTATGCCCAACGCTTAAAAGAAACCTACTTTGACGGCAGCTACCCCTTGGTGCGCCTAGAATTTACCGGCGCTACCGTGGATGATCCATTGATCAGTCAAATATCAAGGCTGTTTGATATCGACATCAGCATTTTAAGCTCTGATATCGACTACGCTGGCGGCGTCAAATTCGGCTTACTACTGGCAGAGATTATGGGCCCGAAAAAAGCGGTCGAAGACGCCATCCACTATCTCAACCAGCACCATGTCAACACGGAGGTACTTGGCTATGTTGATTGATCAACTTATAAATTGGGTCAACGAAAACAACGCCCTGCTTAACTTGCTTGCCGAAGCCACAGGTCAAACTCTGTATATGGTCTTTGCCTCCGGCCTGATAGGCTTTGCCATTGGGATCCCATTAGGTGTGATGCTACACGTCACCAAAAAAGGGGGGCTGCTAGCGCAACCCAAGTTTAACCAAGCGCTCGGCGCGGTGGTGAATATTGGTCGCTCGATCCCCTTTATTATCTTGTTGGTTGCGATTATTCCCTTTACCCGCCTGCTCGTCGGCACCTCGATTGGAACAGCGGCAGCAATTGTCCCGCTGACAGTGGGCGCGATCCCTTTCGTTGCACGTCTGGTCGAAGCGGCGCTTTTAGAGCTGCCACCGGGACTAGAAGAAGCAGCCAAAGCCATGGGCGCTACCCCATTGCAAATTATCTATAAAGTACTCGTGCCCGAAGCGCTACCTGGCATTATTAATGGCGCAACCATTACCTTGGTCACCCTTGTCAGCTACTCTGCTATGGCTGGAGCCGTGGGCGGTGGCGGCCTAGGCGATGTCGGTATCCGCTACGGCTACCAGCGCTTTGATACCACGGTTATGCTGATCACCGTTGTCATGCTAGTCGTGCTGGTACAAGCCATACAATCTTTAGGCGATTACTTGGTACGCCGAACCGATCACCGATAATAAAACACAACACTTACCGTAAACGACGGACAATCTTATCAAGGGAGACAGACAATGAAGACCACCATTAAAACACTTTTAACCACCTTAGGCCTCGCCTCCACACTCCTACTCACCGGGTGCGGAGAAAAAGAGCAAGCCGCTAGCGATGCCAACAGCATCACCGTGGGCGTGATGGCAGGCGAAGAAGCACAAGTGGCCGAGCACGCAGTAAAAGAAGCCAAGAAGTTAGGCCTCGACGTTGAGCTGATCACCTTTACCGATTATGTGTCGCCCAACGCGGCACTCGACGATGGATCGGTTGATGTGAATGCCTTTCAGCACAAACCTTACTTAGATGCGCAAATCAAAGATCGCGGCTACGAGTTTGCGATTGCTGGCAACACCTTTGTGTACCCGATTGCGGCCTATTCTTACAAGCTAGATAGCGTGGCCGATCTCCCAGAAGACGGGCAAATTGCCGTGCCGAATAACCCTGCTAGCCTCGGCCGTTCATTACTACTGCTTGAGCAGCAAGGCATCCTAAAACTCAAAGAAGGTGCTGGCATCAGCGCTACCAAGCTCGATATCGTTGAAAACCCGAAAAACATTGAAATTATTGAACTGGAAGGCCCACAACTGCCTCGCTCACTGGAAGACGTGGATATTGCCATCATCAACAATACCTTTGCCGCTGGCATCGGCCTAACCCCAAGCAAAGACGGCCTGTTTGTTGAAGGGAAGGACTCACCCTACGTAAACCTGATTGTAGCCCGCAAAGACAACGTAGACGCAGAAAACGTCAAGACGTTTGTTAAAGCTTACCAAACTGACGCGGTTTACAACGCGGCGATGGAAATCTTTGACGGCGCGGTGGTGAAAGGCTGGTAAGTCAACCGCTCGAAAAACATCAGCGCCCCGGTGGAGGCATCAAATCTCGTCACCATCGTTCGCAATAAAAACGATAGCAATAGAAACGAAAGCAATAAAAACGCCACAATCACTTGTGGCGTTTTTTTTAATCATGGCGCACTGTCTTTTAACTTGCAGCGGTGACGGGAAGCACGCGTTTTAAAATATCCGCAAGCGTCACCACGCCAATCATTTCCCCCTCTTTACTCACCACCGCAAGCTGAACGCTGGCTTCACGCATGCGCGCTAGCGCTTCGTAGATGGGGGTGTTGGCATCCAAAACATAGGCATTGCGAGCGACATCGCGTGCGAGTCGGTCTGCCGGTTCGAGTAGCGTATCCCGGACGTGAACCACTAACGGCTTAAGCCCTTTGTTGCCAAACACCAAAATACGCAGATGCCCTGACGACACGGCGACAGCGCGCACCTCTGCGACCGTTGCATGTTTATCAACATGTGCCATCACCTGTCCCTGGGTGACCAAGGTTTCGATTGCAATCGAACTCAGATCGATCAACCCCGACAATTGTCGTTGAATCGCTGGTTGCAAGGTACCGACTTTGCCCGAGTGTTCAACCAATTGACGAATGGTTTGAATATCTTGTCCCCCTACCGCGGCGCTTTCTACTGGCTCAACCCCTGAGGCTTTCACCAAGCGATTGGCAATACGGTTGACCCAGCGAAGTAACGGACGTAACGGCCACACATAAGCACGCGAGACAACACCGATTGCCAGTGCTGACTTTTCTGGATGAGCAATCGACCAAGATTTCGGTGCCATCTCACCCACGACGAGGTGCAAAAATGTCACCACGAACAGCGCAAACCCGAAGGCCGCCGCATCAGCCGCCCAAGCGGGCAAGCCAACCGCGAGAAAGACGGGCCCTACCCAGACATCTACCGCCGGCTTGGTGACCGCCCCGAGTGCAAAGGTACAAAAGGTGATCCCTAATTGCGCCCCTGCCAGCATCAAGGTCAAATCATTCATGCCACGCAGCGCTGCCCGCGCCGACCCACTCTCAACCGCCATTTCTTCCAGACGATGTCGACGCGCACCCATCAAGGCAAACTCGATAATGACAAAAAAGCCACTCAATACAATCAAAGCCAGCGTGACAACACTAACCATCAAAGGATCGGTCATTGGTTATCCTCCGCAATGGGCTGCTCGATAAGCGTAACCCGCACTGACGTGGGGATATGTCGCTCGATGCTTAACACATCCACCTCAAGATGACGCACGATCGGCTGACTCTCTGCCAGTTCGGATGGATCAATCGGCAGCGCGATGGTCACCGTGTCCCCTACAGCTGGCAATGCGCCACATGCCGCAATCAATACCCCTGCAATGGTTTCGACATCGTCCCGCGGCAGATCATAGCCAATCGCACGCTCCACTTCGTCGATGTGCACATCACCATCCATCAACCAGACATTGTCACTTTCAGGGATAACCGCCTCGGCATGATCACTATCATGCTCGTCGGTAATTTCTCCCACGATCTCCATGGCCAAATCTTCAATCGTTAATACCCCGGCAAAGCCGCCATATTCATCAATCACACATGCCAGTTGATTGGTCGAACGCACCAACTGATCCAGTGCATTTGGCAACGGCATTAATGTGGGGATAACACTGGCCGGACGCATCACTGACGCCACGGTATCATCCGAATGGGACTCTGTTTTCGCGAGAACGTCTGCCAGATGCACCACGCCCACCGGCGCATCATTATCATCAAGCACCGGATAACGGGTGTGGGCTTGCGCCATCAGCGCCAACAATTCGGACAGCTTGGTTTCTGGCGACACCCAATCAACTTGCGAACGCGGCACCATTGCATGCTCAACATCGCGCGCAGGAAAATCCAGGATCCGATCCATCATCAGTGACAACTCCACCGGCAAATCCCCGCTTTCTCGCGAGTCGGCGATAATATGGTGTAAGTCGTCTTCTGAGGCACTCATATCAAGATCATGTACCGGTTGAATCCCCACAATACGCAGCACCAGGTTGGCCGATTTATCAAAGAAACTGATGATCCAACCAAACACCGACATATAAATCAGTGTCGACCGCGACATCATACGCGCCATGGGTTCAGCATTGGCAATGGCTAAGTTTTTCGGGTAAAGCTCACCCAAAATCATTTGCACAATCATCGCCACCGCAAGCGTCGCCATGGTGCCAATCGCGATCCCCGTTTCCAACGACAGTCCAAGCCGTTGCAATAATACCCCCATCGACTCGCCGACCAGCGGCTCGGCAACAAAGCCCAACACCAAGCCGGTGACCGTGATACCAAGCTGCGCGCCAGATAGCATAAAGCTCGTCCGTTTTGTCACCGCCAGCGCCCGTTTGGCCGATGCATCGCCCGTCGCAGCTAAGGTCGCAAGCTTTGCGCGATCGACCGCCATATAGGCAAACTCTTGCGCCACAAAGTAGCCATTAGCGGCAATAATTAACAAAATAAAGAAAAGACCGAGCAGGAGGGTAATCATAGGTTCAATCATGACTGCATCCTTTGTTGGTGACAACGTACCAGTGAAGGGGAGTGACAATCGACGCGTGTTGGATCCACAAAATATGCCTTATGTAGAAAGAGGAATCGGAGTATATTCTGGTGATATCGATACAGTCTAGTTAATTTTTGTACACCTCACCGTCGCGCGTTTGGTAGCCAAGAGCGGCTGTGCTTTTTTTCAGGAAAATGGTGGGCTTAGCTTGACCCTGCCAGTGGCCGCCCCTCATCATTATTTCTACCATTCTTTGTTCATTTGTGATCATGCGCCTTGAATACACAGGTCCAATGCCGGAACGCCTCGGTTTTCTACTACTCCCCCGCTTTTCGATGATGGCCTTTTTCTCTGCTGTCGAGCCATTGCGTATAGCCAACCAGATCAGCGGCGAATCGCTGTTTGATTGGCAAATGATCAGTGAAGACGGCAAGCCGGTGACGGCGTCCAACGGCATGTCACTGCTGGCCGACACAGCCATCGACGCCGTGCATGATCTTCCCTCACTCGCGGTCTGTAGCGGTTTTGATCCTGAAGCTTACCTTAGTCGTCCTTTGATGCGTTGGCTGCACCGTCTTGATGCGGCAGGCTGTGTGCTGGGCGGACTCGATACCGGCTGCTTTTTGTTGGCCGCTGCCGATCTGCTCAAGGGCGAGCGGGTCACCCTGCATTGGGAAAGTTTGCCCTCGTTTCAAGAGCGCTTCCCAGAGGTGAGAACCTCAGATGAGCTGTTTGAACTGGGACCGCGGCGCTTCTCCTGCGCAGGGGGCGCAGCGGCGATGGACATGGCGCTCGATGTGATAGCGCGTCGTCACGGCAACCAGTTGGCCATCGACGTCTCCGAGCAGCTGGTACACGAGCGCATTCGTACTCGACGCGATCAGCAGCGAATGACGTTAGCGCGCCGCTTGGGCACCCATCGACGACGTCTGGTCGACGCGGTGGATGTGATGGAGCGCCATATAGAATCACCCTTGTCCTTGGCAGAAGTCGCTGAGCGCAGTGGTATCTCGCTGCGTCACCTACAACGCCTTTTTGACAGCGAGCTTAATCAGTCGCCGCGCAGCTGGTATTTAGGATTGCGGCTAGATCGTGCCCGTTACTTGCTTAAAGAAACCGATCTCGATGTGTTAACGGTGGGATTGGCCTGTGGCTTTAGCTCAAGCTCGAGTTTTTCCCGCGCGTTTCGCACCCATTACGGCGTGTCACCGCGCGAGATGCGCAAAGCCCAAAGCCAGTAAAAGAAGAAAAACAAGATAGATAAAAAAGCCGCTCACCCCACCACCTTAATCGGCAACGGAATGAGCAGCTTGTTTCGCGGCTAGCTTTTTTTAGCCGCGACGAGCGAGCGGCGCGATTCACCAAACAGTGAGATCAGCACCCCGGCGGTCATCACCAGGATCACCACGCTCAGTGGCAAGGCCGCGGCGATCAATGCTGTTTGTAGCGCTTTAAGGCCGCCGGCCATCAGCAGCGTTGCAGCGACTAAGCCAATCACCACGCCCCAAAGCACCCGGAAACGCTTCGGTGGCTCTTCATCACCCAGTGACAAAATCGTCGTCAGCACTAAGGTGCCTGAATCAGACGAGGTCACAAACCAGCTCATCAACAAGAACACCATCAGGGCTGAGAGTATCCAGCCGAACATCCCAGAACCTACGATCCCATCCGCTGCGGCAAATAATGCGGCGGGAAGCTCCCAAGCGTTCACCAAATCGATGATCCCAGCACTGCCGACGCCACCACTGGCATACAGCTCTTGGTAGATGGCATTACCGCCGAAGATAACCAGCCAGACAAAGATCAGTAAGGTGGGCACAAATAAGACCCCTAACACAAACTCACGCAGAGTGCGCCCTTTGGAAATACGCGCGATAAACAGACCCACGAACGGCGCCCAAGCCAGCCACCAGCCCCAATAGAAAATGGTCCAGGCCTGCTGCCACTCCACCGTGCCCGGCTCATCAGCAAACCACAGCCCCATCGGAATAAAGTTAATTGCATAATCGAGCAAGGTTTCGCCGAACGCGCTGATCAGCCAAAGTGTGGGGCCGCCAATGAAAAAGATACCGACTACCAGCACCGACACCCAAATGTTCATCTGGGAGATAATACGGATCCCACGGCGCACCCCGGATACCGCCGACACAATCGAGATCGCCGAAATCACTGCAATCAAGATCAACTGCGTCGACAAACCGGAGGTCATACCGATCAGGCGCTCCAGCCCCACCGCCATTTGACTGACGCCGAGACCGAGTGAGGTCGCGACGCCGAACACGCAACCCAGTACACCGAGGATATCGAAAAGATGCCCCCAAGCGCCGTAAATGCGCTCGCCAATGAAAGGATAAAGCGCCGAGCGCAGCGCCAGTGGCAGTTGCTTACGGTAGGCAAAATACGCCAGCGACATGCCGACAATCACGTAGATAGCCCAACCATGCAGCCCCCAGTGGAAAACGGTGACCCGCAGCGCATCGATGGCACGCTCGTAACCAATGGCGGCCGCGCCTGCCATATCGGCGTGGGGATTGTTGGGATAACCAAATCCGCCGGTGTTATCGAGGTAAAAAATGGGTTCGGCCACCCCAAAAAACAGGATGCCGATACCGATGCCAGCAGAGAACAGCATCGAGAACCAAGAGAAGTTGCTAAACTCCGGACGGCTGTCGTCAGGGCCGAGGCGCACATTGCCGTACTTGCTGAAAACGATAAAACCGCACACGGTCAATAACAGCATCACAGTGACCAGGTAGTAGCCACTAAAGGTGCTTTCAATCCAGGTGCGCGTCGCACCAAACAGGACGCTGGCCGTCTCCGATTGAAAGCCGGTAAACAGCACAAAAGCCAGCACCAGCAGTGCAGAGCAAATGGTCATGCCACGATGCATGCCCTGAAAGAAGCCATCCTGAGCAAGCTCGGTGACGGTATAATCGGTCGATGTTTCAGCCTGGTGGCTGTCACGACGCTTGGATGAGTGTGGTGGGGTTGGCGTAGCGATAATAAATCCTCCTTGAGCCGGAAGTCGGGCCGGCGATCCCGTTAACCGCTCAGCCTCTACTGAGCGGGACTTGATAACTCTTTAGCGCCCGATGGCAGCGTCGTTCAATACCGCTTGGGTAACCCGATACGACGGCCGGCACTCTCGGGCCAATCACTCTCAACCGCGCAAGGCAGTGTCTCGATGAGATTGGCCACAACATCTGGAAAAGGCGCGGGGCGACCGGTTTGCGTATCGATGCCCATCAGCATCTGCTCGCTGGTGGCCAGCACCTCACCTTGGCTATCACACATTTGCATAAACACGTGCAGGCGCTTTTGATCACGCGCTAACACGGTCACGTCGACCACCAAGGTCTGGCCTTGATGCGCCTCACGTCGGTAACACAAATGGGTTTCTAGGGTATAAATGGTATAGCGATGCTGGGTGCGGCCGGCGTCATCCAAGCCAATAGTGGCCATTAGCGCATCGACACCCAGCGAGAACACGCGCGCGTACTCGGCGTCGTTCATGTGCCCGTTATAATCGACCCATTCTGGCGCGACGTCTATAGTTAATAGTGCCATTAGATGCGCCCTTCCAAGCCTTCAGCCTCTGGCCAATACTTCTGCGCCAAGTCTAAAAGCTCGACCAAAAACGCGTCACGGCGACGGTCTAGCTCAGAAACGGGACGACCCGCGGCTTGGTGTTCACAGCCTTTGACCACTTTATCAATCAATTCATCAGTCAGCTCAGGCGCTTCAAGCTTGGTCCACGGCAGTTTTAGCGCCGGGCCGAACTGCTCTAGCATATGGCGCATGCCCTGCTCACCACCGGCTAGGTGGAAGGTTAAGAAGGTGCCCATCAGTGACCAGCGCAGGCCACAGCCGTAAACCACTGCCGCATCAATCTCTTCGGTGGTAGCCACCCCATCGTTCACCAGGTGCAAGGCTTCACGCCACAGCGCTTCCATCAAGCGGTCTGCAATATGCCCCTCGATTTCACGCTTAACCACCAAGGGACGCATTGCCAGCGCTTGGTAAAGTGCATGGGCGCAGTCAATATGATCCGGTTGGGTGGCCTCGCCGCCCACTAATTCAACCAGCGGCAACAAATACACCGGATTGAATGGATGCGCTACCATCACCCGCCCTGGGTGGTTATGACAATCCGTCTGCAGCTCGGTGGGTTTAAAACCAGAGGTCGATGAGCCAATAATCGCGCTTGGCGCCGCGGCAGCATCAATCGCCGCCAAAGTTTGGCGCTTAATATCGATGCGCTCCGGCACGTTCTCTTGGATCAGGTCGGCCTCTTTCACCGCCTGCTCAAGGCTATCAACAAAGGTTAACCGAGCAGGGTCCGCACCGACGGCAAGGCCCAGTTTTTCTAACGATGGCCAGGCATTGGCCACGAACGCACGGGTGCGAGTGGGCGCTTGTGGGTCAGGGTCATAGGCAACCACGTCCCAACCTTGCGCCAAGGCACGCGCAATCCAGCCATTACCAATCACGCCAGTGCCGATGACCGCTAACTGCTTGCTCATTGGTCACCTCCTTCAACCGGCTTGCCCGTCTTAGGGTCAACCAGTTTCAGCGCGGCGCGCGTTTGTGCAGGCGTCATAATGCGACCGCCAAGGTTTTCAATGATGGTGCTCGCCTTTTCTACCAAGCCGCCGTTGGTCGCCATTACCCCTTTTTCTAAGTAGAGGTTATCTTCCAAGCCCACGCGGGCATGGCCACCCAGCAACATGGCTTGCGCCACCATCGGCATCTGATGACGACCAATTCCAAACGCCGCCCAGTTGGCGTTTTCAGGCAGCTTATTGCGCATTGCCAGCATGGTTTCGGTGTCCGCTTCTGCGCCCCATGGAATGCCTAAGCAAAGCTGAAACAGCGGATCGCCCTCGAGCAAGCCTTCTTTTTGTAGCTGACGCGCAAACCACACGTGGCCTAAGTCAAAGCATTCCAGCTCTGCTTTCACGCCCGCAGCCTGCACCATACGGGCTTGCTCACGTAGCCAGTCAGCGGTGTTGATGTACACCATGTCGCCAAAATTTAGGCTGCCGCAATCTAGGGTACATAGCTCAGGCAATAGCTCGCCCACTGGCGCATGACGCTCGGCTGGGGTTTGCATATCGGAGCCCGGGCCACCACGGCTTGGGTCTTGAGCATCCGGCACCCAATCACCGCCGCCACCGCCGGTGATGTTCATGACAATATCGACGTCTGATTCGCGAACGCGCTCCATCACCTCACGGAAGTGATCAATGTTGTGGCTAATGCCGCCCGTTTCAGGGTCACGCACGTGAATATGAGCGACACTGGCACCAGCACGCGCCGCCTCAATACAGTTGTCAGCAATCTGTTTTGGCGTGATTGGCACATTGGGGTTTTTGCCCGTGGTATCGCCCGCACCGGTGACGGCGCAGGTAAGAATGACGCTGCGATTCATGTTCGGCCTCTTGTCGCTTGATTAAACTGGCCACAGTGTGTCGGGAATAACACGTCACAACTTGACACTAGGCGACATAAAAGACGCATAAAGAGACATTATGGGGAGTATCGAGGGGTTTGGTGGACGTGAATAGCGGGCTCACTACTTAACCATTGCGTGAAGCTCATTCAAAAAAAAATCAAACCATTATTAATAGGCAGGCATTAAGCGTGTATTCTGGCGGCAATCAAGTTAATGAGGACACACTGTGAAGTCAGATAAGTACCTTTCAGTCATCACTTTTTACGTGGTTATCTTAGCGCTATCAATTGCAAGCGGCTATCAGTACATTGGTGACTTTATTGAAAAGGGGATAAACTCCGCGGGTACGTTTATTAGCTATTTTGTGTTAATCGCTTTGTTTTCTATTTACAAAGGGGTTTCTTTATTCACTCGAAAGCAACTGCTTTTTCTCGCCGTTTTATCAGTATTGATCACACTCACCTCTTACTTATACCCGTATTTTAAGTACTCAGAGCAAAACCCAAGCGACTTAATGTCAACATTTTCTTATGACCTCGTACTAAACGTGATAGTTTTCACTCTGCTTTTTAAAGAATCAAGGCGTGAACGTAGCCAAAGCATTCCCGAGCAGAAAATTATCTAGGGCCAAGCTACACTGTCATCAGTGACCCAATTGATCCATTCGCATGGAGACAGCCCGTTATGACGACAACGCCCAAACCTCCATTACATACTTTTGATCCAGCGGAGCTCTTGGACAACCAAGAAGCACTTCAAGCTTACCTAGACGAGGCGGTGCAAACGGGCGATCCCGCATTTATCGCCGACGCTCTGGGTGTGGTCGCACGCGCCAAAGGAATGGCAGATATTGCTAAGCAAACTGGTCTTTCACGAGAAACGCTCTACCGCACACTCAGCCAAAAAGGCAGTCCCTCAAGATACTGATCGCGATGGTGAATGCGTTAGGGGTGGCGTTGAGGCTTTGGTGGGTCTATTCAACAAACGCGTATTAATCACTGTGGCGCTGCTGTCAAAGGTTGATAAGCCAGCCGATACAATCCATCAAATGAGTGAGCCCGCGCTGAATAGTGCGGGCTTTTTGCTATGAAGTAATAATGCTGCGCGTCGATTGAATAGAAGCGTAGCGATCTCCCAACGCTGCCATTGATACTGTATGAACAGAGCGTTCATCAATAGTGCTTCCTTGCTGATCCGGTAATGAGCGTGACGCACAGGCATCTTCACAAACGATCACTTCATACCCGCGCTCTAGAGCACTAATCGTCGTCGCCATAACGCACATGTGACTCATAAAGCCTGCAACCAAAATTTGAGTACAACCGCTTCGTTTTAAGGCGCTTTCAAGCTTTGTGTTATAAAACGAGCTAGGTAGTGTCTTATGTATCACCTTCTCGCTGGAAATAGGTGCCATGCAGCTGACTACATCAGACAGCTCACTATCACAGTTAAAAACGGGTGAGCTTGAACTCCCTTTGTGTAAAACATGAAAAATCGGAACAGACAGATGGCGTGCTCTATCAAGGATTTTTTGGGCATTAAACAATGCCTTTTCTCCAGCTTCGCCTAAAGGCAAGGCACCTTGCACATATTCATTCTGATAGTCGATAAAAATAACCGCTACACTTTCCCAATTGACTTTACAGTTACTCGCTCCGGCAATATCTCTGAGTGTTTTAATCTCATTCATCGTCTTTCTCCTCGAAAACTAAGCCGATTATATCCACCTGCCGAAGCGGATTAAGTGCTATTGATGCACATGGGATGTGCAAAAATGCTTATCAGTGAAGCACTAGTCTTTAACTTACCTATTTTGGTATAACGAGGGGTGTGGAAAGCAGCTAAATCATGGTTTGACATATCTTTGCCACTTCATCCATTACAATTTTCTTTGACGTGGAGGCATGCGTTCTTTTCGAGGAAAGTATCCAAATATCACGCTTTATGGGTTGGTCGGGCTCCAAAGTCACCAAAGGGCTGGAGCGAAGGGTTATCTCGGGTAATAGCGCAATACCATAGCCAAGCTCTGCCGCCTTTTTCTGTAGAGATACAGTATCAGCCTGAAATCGAATTGACTTAAGGCCATGTTTTTCTATTAAAAATTGACATTCTCTTAAATGGCTCAGCTCAGAGGTATAAGTGACAATATTCACTGACTCACCGTTTTTCAACCTCTCAATCCAAAACGCGTTTCCTGCAATCAGAAAGGAACATTCTCCCACTTTTTTACATATGGACTCTCCTTGCTTAGGTAGTCCCATTCTTAACGCAATATCAACCTCTTGCTTCGATACATTCAGATTCCTAGTCGATGTATCTACCTCTATTCTCAGTTCTGGAAAACGGTCTTGAAGACTTTTCAGCTGCTCAACGAGCATGCTCTCAGCTAAAAATGGCACCATCGAAATCTTCACGGACTGGTTAAAACGAGCGTCTGGAGAAATTGATTCCGATAATCCATCAACCTCATCTCTCACAATCACAGAGCGCTCATAGAGCAATTCGCCCTCTATTGAGGGCGTAAACCCATCTCCAGTACGATCGAAAAGGTTGATTCGTAAGGCGTCTTCAAGCCGATTAATACGCCTTGAAATCGTCGCATGGTTTACATTTAACCTCGCTGCTGCGTCGCTGACTTTGCCCGACTCATAAAGCGCCAGAAAGTACTTTAAATCGTCCCAATTTATCACCGAGAAGCTCTCCTAAAGATCAGATAAAAATGCAAACTCAATAAAAGCGTCCAACTATGCAGCCTAACACATAAAAACCTAAACATATGATATTGCCAAACAAACTAGTCTTTCACGAGAGGCGTGCTATCGCACACTCAGCCCAAAAGGCAATCCCTCAAGACACTGATGGCGATTGTGAATGCGTTAGGAGTGGCGTTGAGGCTTATAAATGGTCAGAAATCATTTAGAATCATTAAGTAAATTAGCAAGGAGTGGATAACTATAATTATGGAAAGTCACTTAGCTTGTGTTCATTATTGATGATGAGGAGCACTGCGTTTCAGTCTATGCTAGGAGACCAATAAATTTCAATTTAAT
>NZ_MUFI01000036.1:0-36473 GCF_001996265.1 Salinivibrio sp. MA440 | reverse complement strand
AACTCGTTGTCTGATGTTAATCAAACATCGCTACCACTCAGCTAGTATCGGAATCTTTCGATTTAGCGCCCAAAGTCTGCCTGAAAAGGCGTAATAAGGAGTTATACCAATGCCAACGCAAGTTAAGCATCCCACTGATATCACTCAATCTATTAATAGTCATGACGGCGAGTCTATCGTTCGGTTTTTGGTTGTGAAATCAAGTCCGATGAACAAGGCCGTGCAAGCACTATTCGTGACCCCATTCGCATTCCCAAACTTAAGTTTCTCCATTCTGAGTGACTTTTACGAGAGTCACTCAGAACGGACATACCCGTTGTAAAACATTAACAAGGAGCAAGAAATGGATATGAAACATACTGTAATGATCTACGCATCGCCAGAATTGATTCGTCAAGAGGGGGCTTTAACAGAAGCTGATGTCCTGTGGACGGTCGATTTTAACCGCGATCTTGATATGTTCTTCAACAAACGTAAATACAAGCATGATTTTGACCAGTTTAAAACCGGGGTAGGACGACTACGAGTAACATTCGATTACGATAATAAGCATTCAATGGAAGACAACTTAGCATTTGTCGAAGCGATAGCGGCTAAGCATATCGTGGCTAATTCAGGGCTGAATGCGTTTGGATTTACTGACGACAAAATGAGTATCCGTCGTGACCAACTACATATCGTATTTAGTCAGGCAGATGCCGCCCCTCTTATAGAGAGGAACCTTGGAGATTCTGGGTTCTTCGGACAAAAGGGTGTACTGGCCGCTAAAAGCGCACCCGCGGCGGGTTATCTTTACGGCGCAACAACGGAAGTGGCGACGGATATCGCATGGGTCAGCCCATACCTAGAGCCGAATGCTGAATTTGATATGCATGATCGGATTGTCGAAAACGATGTTCGTCTTAACGATTACGTGTATACGTCGATGGGCTATATGATCATTGACTACCGAACGGTGGAGGAGTTTATGTCCTTGCCTGTCACTTTATATGAACAAGAAGTGCTGAAAAAGGTATACACACGCCCCTTTGAAGCTGTGAAAGAGATAGTCAACAAGGCTAAGGACGTTATAGATAAAGACAACCGATACCTGGATAAAATCAAATCAAAATTTGGTGATGACGCGTTACTGATTGATAACAATGAAGATAAAGCATGGTTACCGATCATTCCATTAAAGAACGCAGAAAATGACTTTTATTTAGTTCTTGGTATGAGCAGGCATTGCAGCCCATTGCGGCTACAAGAAATGCACAGCCATGGGTATGGAAAAGACATTCCTCAGCGACTCAGCGACGAAGAGCTTCAGGAAGCAAGCCAATACAGAAAGGAAAAATACGGTCGCTAAATGAAGCAGTAACAGTAGTAGAAAAGAGCGCATTGCACAATGCCGCTCTTTTTTTAATTAATTGAACGATTCTCATCGGGTTTAATTGTCAGCTTCCATATTGTGAAAGCCGGTTTTTTCAATAGGCAGTGTGATTGTGCGGGAATGATGTCAGCAATAGCCTATTGAAACGCATCACTAAAATACAGTCTATCACTTGCTGTTTGAGTGCTTCCCCGGTGGTTATGGTTGTTCGATATCTTTTGATTAAGTGGCAAGTATGGGCTCTATTCTTACTTTAATTGTATTGCTTTTTATTTTTCGTTTGGCTTTTTCACTGATTGGGCGAGTGATTCATGAAATAATGAGCTTTAGACACCATCTCAATCAACATCTGTTGTACAAGCATGGTGTATATCCTATTAGCCAGCGTGAGTTTATGGTTTTCTGGGGCGCCCTAGATGTGTTATGGCTATTGCGCCTTATCTACCCGCACCAAATATTGGGCGAAGTGATTTCACCACTGTATGTCGTTGGTGCATTACTGTTGCTTCCGCCCATATATGCTATTTACTGGATATGTCGACGAGGTTTTTCTTGGGCAACCTTGCTGACTGCTTTATTGATGTTAATAGCGGCACCAGTCATTTTTGTTACCCAAGGTGTGTCGATTCTGCTGAATATTCTTATTGCATGGAGCACTCGTAACTACAAAGGGCAAATTAATTGGGTGCAAGTGTTTCCGTCTTAGCTGGGAAAGCATACTCGCTATCATGGCGGGAGCCAGGGAGAGATCGCGAACGCGATCACCGTGGCATTCAGTGATCAGCGCCGAACCTTCATGACGATGTTGTGTTTGAACAGCGTTGTCTCATGAATCCCAGCTTCTTAGAAAAGGTTTTAGCAGCAGGCATACCGGCAGAGGTTGAAAAATGAACACTCATGCGCTCGCCCTGCTACTCACCCCGTTTAAGGTAATGCTTGTAAGACATGGTGCCAGGTAGTGATACCAGCTTTGTGTATTCAAAGACACGGCCGTCTTTTAGCAAACCGATGGACAGTACTTGAAGTAATGGCGTTGATGGATCGATATCGAGGATCCGACGCATTGACTCGTTCGGAAGGATGGCTTCGAAATCTTGAGACGCGCCGTCGATATCAAGACCTAGTTCCTCTTCCAGGTAGCGATATTTTGAGCCTTCTAAAGACATCACATTCATTCGTGGATAGAGTGAGGCAGGCATGTAAGACTCTTCGTATACGGATGGCTTTCCGTTTAATAGCTTGAATCTTCGAATAAAATAGACTTTTTCGGTTTTCTCGACCTTTAAAAGCCGCACCAGCTCTTCGTCTGGATCAATGAGAGAGAACTCATCAATCTTGTATTCAAGCGTCGTGTTTGTACTTGAGAAGTATTCATTGGTGCTTTTCAGTGTTAGCAACGAGCCAACGACCGTTTTACCGATGATGCTTGTGCCAGCGCCTTGACGCTTTGCAACTAAGCCTAGTTCAACCAACTCATCGATAGCATTACGTATAGTCACTCGGCTAACGCCATAATGTTCGCTGAGTGCTTTTTCTGTGGGGAGGATATCACCAACCTCGAACTCGTCTGAATTGATGCGTGAGCGTAAATCTTGCATCACTTTTTTATACAGCATCTTTCACCTCTCTAGTACACCTGCCAGATAATACAAAAAAAAGACAAATTAAGCGACCCTCCGACCCTAAAACACTGGTTTGTCTGTTTATCAAGCAACGAGATCAATGTTTAGTACGTTTTTTGCCCTGTTTTTAGCTTTGTTGTATTTATTTGTATCTTATCACGATTTACTTATATTTTATTTGTATTGTTTTTGGGGCGGGTATAGGTTGTAGTTGTCAGAAGACAACAAAGCCTAAAAAAACATTACCAAGGAAGCTGCTTATGTTAAGTGCAATACAACGATTAGGCGGAGCAATGTTCACCCCTGTACTGCTATTCCCGTTTGTTGGGATACTGATTGGGTTAAGTATTGTTCTGAAAAACCCAGTGTTTGTCGGCGATCTTGCAGATAAAGAGGGCCTTTATTACCAAATACTAAAAGTCATCGAAGAAGGAGGATGGACCATCTTCCGTAACATGGCGCTGCTTTTTGCTATCGGTTTACCCATAGGTCTTGCCAAAACAGCACATGCTCGAGCAGTGATGGTTGTGCTTGTGTCCTACCTGACGTTTAACTACTTCGTTAATGCAATGGGAGGCTTTTGGGGCGAGTTTTTTGGTGTTGATTTCTCACAGGCTATCGGCGGCACATCAGGACTCACAGAAGTGGCTGGTATCAAAACGCTCGATACCGGGATTTTTGGTGCCA
This sequence comes from Salinivibrio sp. MA440, assembly GCF_001996265.1. Classification (NCBI taxonomy): domain Bacteria; kingdom Pseudomonadati; phylum Pseudomonadota; class Gammaproteobacteria; order Vibrionales; family Vibrionaceae; genus Salinivibrio; species Salinivibrio sp. MA440. Next base: position 32,792 of record NZ_MUFI01000036.1, on the reverse strand, counting down.
TCATTATCTCGTCTCTGATCACCTGGATCCACAACCGCACGTTTGAAAAAACATTGCCGGCCTATTTAGGTATCTTTCAAGGTGCGTCTTTTGTCGCCATGTTGTCATTCTTCGCGATGATCCCAGCAGCTTGGCTCACTCTTTATATTTGGCCTTCCATTCAGCAGGGCATCCTTAGTCTACAAACATTCATGTTGGAGTCAGGGTCGTTTGGCGTATGGCTATACACCTTTCTCGAACGCATTTTAATCCCAACTGGCCTGCATCACTTCATCTATACGCCGTTTGTCTTCGGCAACATCGCGACACCAAATGGCATCACCGCTGATTGGTTTATGAATCTCGAGAGTTTTACTCAATCGTCAACGGCGATGAAAGATCTCTTTCCCGCAGGAGGCTTTGCCTTACACGGCAACTCGAAAGTCTTTGGTTGTGTTGGGATTGCCATGGCGATGTATGCCACTGCCAAAACCGAGAATCGTAAAAAGGTTGCTGCGCTTCTCATTCCCGCGACGCTCACGGCGATGCTGGTGGGTATCACTGAACCACTCGAATTTACGTTCCTTTTCATTGCACCTTGGTTGTTCGCCATTCATGCGCTCCTTGCTGGCACCATGGCGATGATGATGTATAGCTTCGGCGTGGTTGGAAACATGGGGGGAGGATTAATCGAGTTCGTCACAGGGAATTGGATACCGTTACTCGGCAACCACACCAGTATGGTCGTGACCCAAATTCTGATTGGTCTGGCATTCACGCTTATCTACTTCGTCACCTTTAAGTTCTTGATTGAGAAATTTGATGTGCAAATTGCGGGGCGAGGCGATGCCGATCTCAAACTTCACACTAAAGATGACTTCAATAAAAAACACGGAATTACCGGCAAAGATGGTCATGCGGTCAGCCCAATGCAAGTACAAGCGGCTGAAACCTTGGATGGCCTAGGTGGAACTGAAAACATTATTGAATTGAGTAACTGTGCAACACGTTTACGCGTAACGGTTGCCGACCCAAGTAAGGTTGCCTCTCCCGAGTTCTTTATGAATACCGGTGCGGTCAATGTGGTGACGAATGGCCAAGCTGTACAGGTCATTATTGGTCTCAACGTTCCCCAGCTTCGGGAGGAATGCGAAAAAATCGTCGCTGTGTACCGAGGTGAAAAACAAGCAAAAAGGGAAGAGGACGCAGAGGTTGCGCCAAACCCAGCCATTTAAAAATATATCTATCAAATACTTATAAACAAGCTATTTATTGGCAAATGATTCAAGCCAAATAAGAGAGGAAATGATGAAAAAAGAATTCTCAGTTGTTATCGCAGGCGGCGGCTCAACCTTCACCCCGGGTATTGTCATGATGCTACTGGAAAACCAAGATCGTTTTCCGATCCGTAAACTGAAATTCTACGACAACTTTGCATCTCGGCAGGAAACCGTGGCTGAAGCATGCAAGATCTTACTACAAGAGCGAGCGCCTCAAATCGAGTTCTCTTATACCACCGACCCAGAAGAAGCCTTTACGGATGTTGATTTTTGCATGGCGCATATTCGCGCTGGTCTTTACGCCATGCGAGAGCAAGATGAAAAAATCCCGCTTCGTCATGGCTGTGTGGGCCAAGAAACGTGTGGCCCAGGTGGTATGGCTTACGGTTTACGCTCCATTCCTGCTGTGATTGAGCTTATCGACTACATGGAAAAGTACTCACCAAATGCATGGATGCTGAACTACTCCAACCCGGCAGCAATTGTTGCTGAGGCTTGTCGAGTGCTACGGCCGGATTCAAAAGTGCTCAATATCTGTGACATGCCGATTGGGATAGAGACCCGTATCGCTGAAATCTTGGGGTATGAAGACCGTAAACAGTTTGATGTGATGTACTACGGCCTGAACCACTTTGGATGGTGGAAAGAGTTTAAAGATGCCAAAACCGGCGAAGATCTCATGCCTCGGATTAAAGCGTATGTGAAAGAACATGGTTACTTGCCACCTAGCGCGATGAACGGTGCTCAGCATACCGACGAATCATGGAAGGATACGTTTATCAAAGTGCGTGACGTGTATGCGCTGGACCCAGAAACGATCCCAAACACATATCTTAAATACTATCTGTATCCTGACTATGTTGTGGAACACTCCGATAAGGTTTACACGCGGGCCAATGAGGTGATGGATGGGCGCGAGAAAGAAGTCTTCACCGAATGCCATCGCATTATCGCAGCAGGGACAGCAAAGGACACCACCATCGAGGTTGAGGAACACGCATCGTACATCGTTGATTTAGCGACCGCGATAGCCTTTAACACCAAGGAAAGAATGCTACTTATCGTCCCTAACAACGGGGCTATTAGTAACTTTGATCCAACAGCGATGGTTGAAATCCCTTGTATTGTCGATAATACAGGCGCAAAACCAATGCAAATCGGTGAAATCCCTGAATTCCAAAAAGGCATGATGAATCAACAGGTATCAGTTGAAAAGCTTGTTGTTCAAGCTCACGTTGAGGGCTCTTACCAACGGCTATGGCAAGCGTTTACCTTGTCAGCCACAATTCCAAGCGCTTCAAAAGCCAAAGAAATTTTGGACGAAATGCTAGAAGTGAACAAAGAGTATTGGGTAGAACTCGGTTGATAAATACGTTCTAGGCTAGTTAGAGCTAACCAAGGGAGCCAATCATCCGGCTCCCTTTTTCGTTCTAAGCACCACGGCTGGTTATTAATAAGCCAGATACGGCATCAATTCATCCATATTGCCCACCACAATCTGCTGCCCTTGGGGGTTGTATTTTTGCATGTGTATATCGATGTTATACGCAATTAAAAGGTAGTGAACGAGAGAGGCATTAGTGGGGATTCTCAGGGTACCGTTGACCATGCCGTAATCTTTTTCTATCACCGCTTTTTGCTTATCGCTAAGACGCGTGTCCGGGGTCAGTTCGATAACTGCGTTCGTATTCCAAAGCGTATCCTCTTGTTTGCCGTGGGCAGCATTATCATTGATGTCTGGGATGCCATGGATGCGACTCAATACAAAATCACGATAGTCTCTTGCATACTCACAATAGGCGCGAACATGCCAGCGTAACGGGGTACAAACCAGCGTATGAGGCGAAATAATCCTTTCGACGAATTCACCATTTTTTAAAGATGTGTAGCAAATATCGACACGTTTTTTATCCCGAATGGCTTGAACGAGAGGCCGCAATACTTCAGGAGCAATATTACGTGTTACTGGACGGATCATGGCTGTATGTTCAAACCCCATGTCAAGGTCACCAAATGTTACGGTGATATCTTCACGGCGGGAAAGGATGTGAAGATACTCGTCGGCATGACCGGAAGTCAACTTGGGAGTAAAGCTCTCATTGGGTTTATAACCCTTTAAATGCTTATCGTAAACAAGGTTACCCGGTGCGATATCGGCTAGATAGGAATTAATATCTTTGGACGCTTGTTGTCGCCCGATACCAAAACTTTGTATCAAGTGATTGGTGGTTAACCTTCCCTCCCAGAGTGCAACGATCTCAATCATCCGGTATCGCAAGAGTAAATCCCACCGGATCGGCCATTTCTTCATTACTTAACTCCTGTCTAGTTACTCGACATGTTTATGTATTCAGTATTTACCTGTCTTTACTGACGACATAGTATTTTTTGGACATTTTTTCGTCAACTGAGCAGGCTGCTGGCAGGGTTGAAATAATATCGGAGCTAAGATAATGAGTGCATTGTTTGAAACTTACCTCGAAATGGCAGGACCCGAAACCTGTCAGTCAAAAGACGGCTTTTTGGCAATCATCGATGCCCAGACCGGCTTAGGGAAGACCTATCAAGCCACCGAGCTTCAGCTAGCGCACCTTATTGCGGATTCGAAGCTAACACTCATTTATGCGACCAACTTAAGAGTTAACGTGAAAGAAGCGTATGACGCGTTACTTGAGCGCGTTGACGATAAGGCGGCATTAAGTGATAAACAAAAACTAGAACTGAAACGCAACATCATTTGGATCCCATCTCAAGATATCGCCATTGCCGGGTTATCAGAGCAGGATTGGGCAACGATATTCGAGCAGCTCGACGTACAACAACGAAAAGCGATCAAAACGATACGCGATAAAGTCACTCTATTAGAACAGGCAAAAAACAGCAGTAACACGTCGATATTTGATGAGGACCTGAGAGCTCAACACAGCAAAATCTTCTCTATGCTCAAGACATATTTGCAAGGTAAAGCGTGCAAAGATGTCGAATTGAATGATGTTCTTGATCGAATATTCCCGGCACGAAGGATTGACCAGGAAAAAACACAGGTACTCTTTTTAACCACATCTAAGTTGCTCTACCCTTGGCATAGCCTTAATAAAAGCTACAGAGTTAGCGATTTTCTTGATAACTCACTATTGATCCTGGATGAGTTTGACCGCCAGCAAAGTGAATTTCTAAACCACCTAATCAATACCGTCACTGATTATGACATTATCGACTTAACCCGAAAAATTTACGCGAGTTTTGACAGCTTCAAAATTCACGGCTCGCCAGAATTTAGGTATGTCGATCAGTGTTTTAATCGTTTCCGGAATGCACTCGCTGATCATAAAGATAAATGGCATATCAACTACCGACCGTTCATTACCACTGCAACGATTCAAAAGGGAAGCGAAAACCAAAACCGAGTATTCACACTCCTTTCAGACCGGATGTCTATTCATACCATTAACTTTGAGCACGAAGCGTTAAAGTCCCAAATTAATCATGAGTTAGGCAGTCATGAGATTGGTTCGGAAGGTAGTGAAAGCGCAATACAATTCGTTAACAATAGTGCCCGGCTTGTTCGGAGCTTTTGCAATGGCATGCTCAGTGCCATTCTTCAGCTGAAAAAGAACTTGGCGAAATTAGAAGACTCAAGAACTTACACCACAGAAAATCTGGTGGAGAAAATCCTCAACCACCTTGGGCTGGTGGATCTGACGCCAAATATTATGTCGTTAATTGCGGCCAGGTTAAGCTTTAAAGTGCAAAATGAGCACCGCGCATATAGCTTTCACGACAGCGGCTACGAAATTGCTAATATTGCCAAATACAGCGACACCGACAATACCGCCAAGGCGTCTACATTTGATTTGGCATTAACATCGACAGGCTTACTCGCTCATTGGGTGCTAGCTGGGGCAAAAGTCCTCGGTGTTAGTGCAACGGCTACCAGCCGTACGGCAATTCATAATTTTGATCTCGACTATCTCAGTGAAGTGCTTTCTGACCGTTTGGTACGTCTCAATTCCGCCCAGAAAGCGGCGATACAAGCAGAGTACTATGCAAAACGTAGATATACAGAAAACCAGATTCTGATTAGTGTTAAGGGCATTTCCGAGCGTGTGGATTGGGGCGGTGTAGAATCGCTTTATCAAGAATTCAAAGGAACAAAGCTGCATCCAACACTACTTGAGAATGAACTGTGTAAGCTTTTAAGCACGGACACTCACGGCTTACCGTACTCTATTAAGAGAGCCAATAAGCTAGTCGACTCAATCCGTCAGTTCTCTTTGCATCCAAGCAACCGATACCATTTTTGTATGATCAACAAAAGCTATAGGAATCATGAGTTCATGGATTTCATGAAGCGGGTGGGTGAAAAGTATAATGTGACTATTTTTGAGAATATTAATGCCGCTTCATTCAGAAATGACCAATTCCAAGCGATCTTAAAACGATTGGAGACCACAACTCAAAAAGTCGTCGTGATCACTAACTACCAGGCGACGGGGGCGGGATTATCGCCCTCATACACGATGAGAGATGATCATACATTAACTTACGTAGGCCCTGAAGGCATTAAGCCATTCCAGCATAAAACAGATATTGACTCTATTTATCTTGAGCAACCGACGACCTTGATTGGTTGTTTAATTAGCGACGACTTGGCGGTGGATGAGCGCGATTTAGCCATCAAAAAGAGTATTCACGATACCCTTATGCTTCATGAAAAGGGCATTATGGTCGCCAACGAAGCTAAATCGAAGCTCAAATCTCTCATTGCTGCGCGCGTGAATAATTCCGCCGTTAGATCTCTGATCTCAAGTTATAAAAAGAGCGAAGATTATCGATATGCTGTTTATCGTTTTATCGAACAAGCGCTGGGCCGTATGTGTCGTACCGAGTGGAAGCAAAATCAAATCACCATTATGTATGACGCAGTTGCTGATTTTGTGGAAACCCTGGCAAAAGACAATCGCAATCTCTCTTTCCTTTCTCACGAATACCAAGCATTGGTGACGGAGATTAAGCTGCACTATCAAGCCAAAGAGCACGAAAAGCAGCAAATGTCCTATCACCCCCGGGCCTCAAGAAACTATGCCCATATACAAAGGCTTGTGACCAGCGTTTATGAACACCAGAATGAAAATTCGATTGGCCAGTACGAAAGGTTGCGTCAGTGGATGCTGACAAAACCGACCATGCTGTCCTCGCCAACGGGAGAGGAAGTTCGTTACTACATCGATGTTCAGAGCTCAGTAGGTCAGTATCAATATCAAATTGATCATTCTGAAGAGAAAGGCATCACTGAAATTTTTATTAATCCAGCGGATGAATCTGGGTTACGCGAAGTATCGGAAGCGGCTGCTCGGCTTCCTTTACTGATGAAAAACTCATTGGTGTCGGCGCATTTCGACGCCAATGGTTTTGCTACCACCTTTGGCAAGGCTCAGTTTGTATTAGCGCCAGCAATGTTTGATCTCTACATGGGAGCACTTGGCGAAGAAGCGGTAAGTGCGATCCTGATGGCATTTGGTTATCCATTGCATGCCATGCCAAGTGGATGCGTAGAGTGGTTCGATGGCTACATAGCACTCGGCAACCGAATTTTGTTGGTTGATGTTAAGCATTGGGACTTAGAGCTGGGATGTTTGGTTCACGACAACACTCTAGATAAATGCCAGGTCAAGCTGCAGCAAATTAGGAAAAACCCACCCGACGAGTTTGTAAATAAGCATCTGCAAGCTTTGTATATCAATACTATATGGAGTGGTGCAGGCGGGATCAATTCGCGCCAATACGAGAGTGAGGATAAACCATTTGTTGAGCATGTTATTCCAAATATAGCGGACGTGATTGAAATTCCTGGGATCATTGACCGAGAGTCGGGTGCGAACAATGTTCCTCCCATGAATCAACTACTCGAATTATTAAATCAGTTTGCGGAGTGAAGCCGATGAGTCGAAGTTTAACCACACTGATTAACCTAACCTTTGATTTTGATGCGTTGAATCAAAAGTACGTAATCTACAAAGCCTCATTGGATAAGAGGACCGGAAATGCTGGTTATGCGCATCAACTGAGTCTTGTTGAACGAGTGGCGAAGCCCAAAGCGCTCATTAAACACTCAGGTTACTACTGGATACTTCGCGATCAACACGATAAAACCAAGCCAGAATCGGCCGATATTGGCTTTGAGCGTGTGGCGTTTGAAGACTGTGCACCACTATTGTTAGGGCGCCTGTTTATACGAGCCCTTGGGAAAGTGGCGTCGAGTGAGTTTTTTTCAGGGCTTGGGGAAACATTTCTCTTTGTAGAGCCGGAGAAGTTTTTTGAGCATACCGTGTACAAATGCATCAAGTTTGATCTTAAAGAAAGTGTGCGTTTTAACGCGTTATTCATCTCCATGGATGGAACCACATTCTCGCCAATAGAAACGGCGCACAAGCGCGCAAACACCATTGAAAAACTACCTAAGTTTGAATTTGACATGGAAAGTGGGCTTTTGCGACGCAATCCGAAAGGAAATCTGATTGTTCACAGCCCAGGAAAAGGCAAATTTACCACAAATGCCATCGATATATCTGGTAAAGAGCTGATATCACTGCAAAAAACAAAAACGGGGGCTCTTTATCACTTTGTTGAACTGATGAATCATCATTTCTCTGGCTGCTTGTCGATGCAGCTAAAGTCTATTGAGGCAACTTGGCGCAAGCATTATAAAAAGTGTAATGTCGAAAACGTGTATCAGCGCATTTATCAAGTGATTGATAATCGTGGTGGTTTACAAGTGGTAAATGCATCATTGAAAGAGGAAGGATTTGAGAGACTTAAACAGCAGCGATGGCCGGTAAAGATTGAATTTTTGGATTCTGAAGCGAGCATTGATGCGAGCAAACCTTTACTCGTGGTTTTAGACAGCCCCGAAGACTACGACAAAGCAGGGCGATCTGATCCCAAAGCAAGTTTCTATTCCGAACATAGAGTGACGCAAAGTATCTACAACTCCACAATTACTTCGGTACGAAACAAAACGAAAGGTAATGCACTGAACCCGATCATTGATGCGCTAGTCAAAGAAATGGCTATTAAGCAAGAGTGCTTAGCGCAGCAGTTCTTCATTCAAGAATTGCAAGGGGTCTATTGGTTTGTAGAGAGAGAAGATCCCCCATACGGCAATAAGGATCCAATCTTTCATATCTTAAAATGTCGCAACGGATGTTTTCAGTATGAACAACAAGATGCGTTTTACTTTGATGATCTTGGTATCGAACTGCCTGAAAAAAAACGTTATTTTGAAACGCTCAGTTATGTGATCGACATGGCACAGCAATCTCCTCGTATCTGCACCATCGTGCATGAGGAAATTGCGGCGATTCCAGATGCTGCACGGCTTTTTGAAGTATTGGAACATCTAAAAAGAAGCAATCAACAGGGCATAAGTCGTGCGTTTATTGAACGCTTTCTTACTGATGGTGCCTATGGGCAAGATCCCGTTTACGACAAGCTAGTATCAATGCTAAACACGCACCCTTTGCAGGAAGAGTTTGACAAACAAGATCTTAAAATTGCCCAGATTGGATACCGATCAACCGCAGAAAAAGCATTGATTGACGGTTACTTTGAGCAAACAGGCATCATGCTCAATTATTCGATAAAAGGTGAGCACAACGAATACCTAGAAGCTTTAACCGGACACTTCTATGACGCTGACCATTCTGCTTATTTTGTGGGCATTGAAAAAGGAGGGTTCAAGTTTCACCGAGGCCAGTTCAACCACTTGAGATATCTCGAAGGCCCAGAAGACTTAAAACAAATTTGTTTAACACTGACTCAAAGCTATTTTATCCGTAATAAGTTAGCGACAGTAAAACCTTTCCCTTTCAAGTATTTGTCGGAGTGTAAAGATAGATTCAAGTACAGTAATATGCAAAGCAAGAGAGGCAGCCAATGAGTAAAATAGACACACTGACCATTCATGGTTTTAAGTCTATTTGCCAGCTTGAAAAGTTGCGGCTGAATGATCTTAACGTTCTTATCGGCGCCAATGGCGTCGGTAAGAGTAACTTTGTGAGCTACTTCCGTATGTTGCATGAATTGGTTGAGGGTCGACTGCAAGTATGGGCGAGTAAACAAGGTGGCGCCGATCGGGTGGTGAGTTATGGCGTCAAAGAGACCGCCAGCCTGAAAACCGACATTTGTTTTAGTGATAACGGTTACCTTGCTGATTTAGCGCCTACAGCAGACGATGCGTTTACCTTCAGTCGAGAGCAGCTTTATTTTGCTGGCCCCTATCATGAGGTCACTCAACCAGATTTAGGTTCAGGGCATAAAGAATCTAACCTGAAAGCTGAGATGGATAGCGGCAGATCGGCAAAAGTCGCTTCGTTTTTTTATTCAGCTATTTCTGTTTGGAAAGTCTTTCATTTTCACGATACCAGTGAAAGGGCGGCAGTAAAGCGAGTGGGCGCGGTGCATGATAATGCATCTCTTCGAAGTGATGCTTCAAACCTTGCCGCCTATCTGTATAAGCTGCAGCGCGATAACCAAGACATCTATAAGCAAATTTGCAAAACGGTTCGCTTAGCGGTGCCGTTTTTTGATGATTTTGTGTTGAAGCCAACCCAGCTGGCATCAGGTGAAGAGCAGATCCGACTGCTGTGGTCGCAATGTGATAGTGATTACCCATTGTGGCCGAGTCAGCTTTCAGACGGCTCGATCCGCTTTATTTGTTTAGTGACGGCCTTGCTTCAGCCGAATCAGCCATCAACCATCTTGATTGATGAACCTGAGCTTGGCTTGCATCCCTACGCGATTATGTTGCTTGGCGCATTACTGCGTAGTGCATCAAAACGGATGCAAGTCATTGTTTCTACGCAATCAGTGCCGTTGCTGAATGAGTTTGAACTGAGTGATCTTATTGTAGTGGAGCGCGAAGAAGGCGCATCCACATTTAAACGTTTGGATGCAGAAAAATTTGCGAGCTGGCTGGATAATTACTCAGTGGGAGAGCTTTGGGAGAAAAATATCATCGGTGGGAGACCATCTAAATGACACTCGTTCATGTAATCTGTGAAGGGCAAACAGAAGAGAGCTTTGTACGTGAGCTACTGGTGGCGCCATTCGCTCATCGGGGCATTTATCTCATGCCTGCTTTAATTGGTAGACCGGGTCATAAAGGGGACAACTTTAAATTTGAACGCCTGAGTGCTGATGTTAAAAAACGATTGCTTGCTAATAAGAGCTGTTATTGCACCACCTTTTTCGACTTTTATGATCTGCCTGAAAGTTCCTACGCTGATCGAGCGTCTCAAAGACGTTACACCATCAGGTTTGGCTTTTGAAGCACGGCATTTTTACTGATTGCTATCGATACCCCTTGGTTAGAAAAGACCAGAAGCTATCCATCACTAGTGTCGGTATCAACGTGCTCTCGCAATGGTCTGCACTCCCGTAAACGGTAAAATATCATGGCGCGAACTAGGCAAAAGTCACCGTTCAATAGTCACATTCTTGCCTAAAAAAACACTACAATGTCTTTTGTCTCGCATTTTTTATGATAAAATTTTACCTAATAAAATTAATCAGGTAAGAGCCTACTCCGTGTTCAATCCGGATAATGATAACCCAATACAGCTCGCTCAATTGTCACAAGCAGCCAGAGATAGGATCGCACACATCGATTTTACCCTAATGTTTAAAGGGGAAGCGGTGCGAGCCGATTTAGTCGATCGCTTTAATATTGCGGCGACACAAGCCACCAAAGACTTCAACCTATACCGGGAGCTCGCACCTAATAACATCACGTATGATGCAAAGCAGCGGCTCCACAAACGTGGAACGCGTTTTACCCCTTTGTTTGACTACGATGCGGTACGAACGCTGGCAACCATCAGCCAGGGCTACGGAGATGGCTTCACTGGCAAGGTAAAACCGCCGTTGGCTTGTGAAGCGCCTTATCACCTCAATAAGCCGAGTCTATCGATAGTGGCGAAGGTCACCGAGGCCATCCACAAAGGCAAAGCCTTGCGTATTACCTATGTGTCGTTATCGAGCGGTGAAACAACGCGTGACATTGTGCCGCATACGCTTGTAGACAATGGCCTGCGTTGGCACGTTCGTGGTTTTGACCGCAAGCATGGTGAATTTCGTGGCTTTGTACTGACCCGAATTAAAGTAGCGGTTGTGCTTGAAGACTCTACGTTATCTGAGGCTGAACTTGAAACCCAGGATCGGCAATGGAATCGCTTTGTAGAGCTTGAGTTAGTGCCGCATCCTGGTATTGAGCACAGCGAAGCGATTGAACTGGATTATGGCATGACAGATAGCGTTCTAAAGGTTGAGATTAGGGCTGCAACTGCGGGGTATTTGCTCAGACAATGGAACGTGGATTGTTCCTTGGATAGTTCTCTTTCAGGAGGAGAGTACCAGCTTTGGCTAAGAAATAAACAAGCGTTGTATGGTGTCGAGAACTTAAATCTAGCGGCAGGACATTTGTAGGGTAATGAAAAAATGACTTTAGTAGATAGTCTTTTGGCCGAGGTTTGTGAAGCGCTAGATAGAGCAGAATATCAATCTTACAAATTGATATTATTGACAATCCCGGAGGATTTTCGTCGCGAGATTGAGGTCGAAATTCTCAACAAATCTATTTGTTTCGTCAATCTGTCAAAAGAGCTTGCGCGTAGGCTAGTGAGTTTGTCGATTAGAGAGAGAGTTAGGCGACTTGAAGCTGAAGTTGACAAAATTACCAGTAATAGCGGAAGTTCTGTCTGGCTAACAAAGCTCGATGTGTTGTTTGAGCCAGCTTTAGATAATGACCCTATGAGACTATTAAAAGGGATAGCTAAGACTAAGGCTGTAGTAGCTATATGGCCCGGAGAGATAACAGAAACGTCAGTGGTTTACTCCAAACCAGGTAAACCAGATTATAAAACCTATCCATTAAAAGAATTAAACGATATTCAGGTGATCGACGCCTGCAACGGAGTAATGAAATGAAGAAGTACGGCGACTTGATTCAATTCGAATCAGTAACAGCGAACATTCAGCTCAAGAAATCAAGTTACTATGACCAAGCAGTAGGTTTAGTGTCGTCGTATGTGATTTCAGACAAGATGTCAAAAAAGCTGAGCGATATCATTATTGAACAACTTCAGTATGAAGAGTCCGTTGATAACAAAGCGCTTTGGATCGTGGGTAACTATGGATCAGGTAAATCTCACTTGATGTCCGTTATCTCCGCAGTCTCAGAATTTCCTGACTTAGCAAGCTATATTTCAAATGATGTTGTTCGTAGTGCAGCAGGTAAGATTGCAGGTAAGTTTAAAGTGATTCGGTTTGAAATCGGCGCATCAAAAATGGCACTGACTGATATCGTTACACAAAACTTAACTGATGGTTTAGCCGATATGGGAGTGGATTATGAATTCCCTCCAATGACCGAAATCTCTTCAAACCACAAGCCATATTTCGAAGAGATGATGACTGTATTCCATGAAAAATACCCAGATCATGGTTTGCTTCTGGTTTGTGATGAGATGCTAGATTATTTCCGCTCTCGCAATGAACAGGAGCTACCGCTAGACGTCGCGATTCTTCGAGTCATTGGCGAGGTTATTGATGGTACTCGCTTCCGCTTTATGGCAGGCGTTCAGGAAGCGATTTTTGATAGCACGCAGCTAGAGTTTCTATCTAACGAAGTAAAGCGAGTTCGTGACCGTGCAGAGCAGGTACTGATTGCTCGTGAAGATATCAAGCATGTTGTTGCTGAGCGCCTGCTAAAAAAAGACGCCCAACAACAGGAGTGGATTCGCGAGTATCTACAAAAATTTACGCCTTATTACGACAAAATGAACGAACGTTTGGATGAGTTTGTTCGTGTATTCCCTGTACACCCAGATTACATTGATACTTTCGAACGAGTGCGAATGGCCGGCCTTGAAAATCGTCAAGTTCTTAAAAGTCTTTCCCGTCAGATGAAAGAATTGATGGAAGACGAAGTGCCTCAAGATGTTCCTGGAATCTTTTCTTATGACGCATACTGGCATGAACTAAGTAGTGAACCAAGTATGAAGACAAACCCAGAGGTTGGTCAAGTGATTGAAACGGCAACGCTTCTACTAGATCGCATTGATCAAGCTTACCCAACGCCAGGTGAAAAAGCGTTTGCCAAACGGTTAGTTGCAGGGCTTGCGATCCACCGTATGGCCGTAGGCGATATTTATTCAGAGATGGGTGCAACAGCATCTGAACTACGCGACTCTTTATGTTTGTATTTGAAGAACATTGAGGTTATGCCAGGTGATAAGAGTAAGAACCTGGAAAATCACGTTGTCACTGTTCTTACTAAGGTTCGCCGCACCGTTAATGGTCAGTTTTTCTCCAAGAACAAGGCTAATGATCAGTTTTATCTAGATCTTAAAAAAACCGAGGACTTTGATGCACACATCGAAGCGAAGGCCGCGACGCTTGCTCCAGATAATATAAATGCAGCTTATCGAGCTGCGATGCTGGAGATCTTAGAGCAAACAGATTCTCAACATTCGAAAACAGTAATGTGGCAGCATGAGCTGAAGTGGTTAGACAGAAACGTTAGCCGTCCTGGTTGGTTATTCCTTGGCTCTCCTAACGAGCGTGAAACCGCGAAACCTCAGCTCGACTACTACATGTACTTCATTCAGCCTGAGAACCCGCCTAAGCAAGAAAAAAAGTACATACGTGAAGATGAAGTGCAGTTTGTTCTAAAAAACCGTAGCGAAGAGTTTAATCAATCACTAAAGAACTATGCGGCATCTGTAGCGCTACGTGCACTAGCGACAGGCAGTGCACAGCAAACATACAAGATCAAAGCGGACGGCTATCTTGGTGAGATGATTAAATGGATTCGCGCCAACATCAAAGACGCGTTTGAAGTCCAATATAATGGTAAGTCTAAGCCAATCATGGACTGGTTGAAGGGAGCAACTGTTCGCGATATCACCGGAATTGCAGACAGTGACCATGGTAGTGTTAAAGACATCTTCGAGTCGGTAGCAAGCTTTATTCTAGAAGGCTACTTCCAGTCTCTTGCACCAGAATACCCTAAGTTTTCACAGCGTATTACTGAAGATACCATCAGTGTCGCGAGCAAAGATGTACTGAGCTATTTAGCTGGTGGTGCTGCAACTAAACGTGCTACCGCTGTACTTGATGCACTTGAACTACTTGATGGTGATAAGCTAAAACCAAGAAGTTCTCGTTATGCTCAAGCAGTACTGGAAGTACTAGCAGCAAAAGGCCACGGTCAAGTCGTTAATCAAAGTGAGCTACTAGAGACCGTTTACGCTCGCCTATATTTCAAACCAGGTACTTACCGATTGGAGCCTGAATGGCTACTTGTGATCCTAGCAACGTTAGTTCATGCGGGAGAGATCGAGCTATCAGTAGTGGGGAAAGTCATCACTGCAAGTGACGTTGATGCGTTGAAAGGAATCGACTTTGCTACATTGATCGACTTCAAACACATCCAAGCACCAAAGGACTTCAATGTCACAGCAATTAAAGCCGTTCTTGAACTTCTTGGAATGAACGAAGGTTTAGCAACTTCGATTCAGCAAGGTGATGACAGTGTTGTTCGTACAATGGGACAAGAGATTGAAAAGTTAGTTAAGTCTCTTGTTCACGATCAGCAGCTTGTAAAACAGCGACTTAAGTTGTGGGGTAACCATGTCCTTGCTGAAAATGAAGCGACACTGTTAGCCGATCGTTTGGGTAAAACGAAAACATTCCTTGAGTCCCTGCAGCGTTTCAATACGCCAGGTAAACTCAAGAACTTCAAAGAGTCGGCGGAGTCAATTGTAGAGCACGCAGAAACTTTGAAAGAGTGGAAGAGCTTTAAACAGCTTGCGGAAGTGGTGGATAGCTTAACTGAATATGCTCAGTATCTTAAAGAAGCACAGCTTATTCTTGATGAGGATGATGAGTGGCAATCTGATGTGCGAGATGCAGCGTTAGCACTTAGAAATGGTATTGAAGATAAAACCACACGCTTAGAATCAAGCTTTAAGCAAGCGCAGCTAGAAAATCTGCGACAGCTTAAAAAATCATATATTCAGCGCTATGTTGCTTTGTACGAGTCGGCTCGTTTAACAATGGAGCAGGATAAAGAGAAAGCGGCGCTGATCGGCGATGAACGCCTAAAAACTCTAGAAGCATTGGCTGGTATCTCACTGTTTCCTGCAGCTCAGCTTAAGCAGTGGAGATCAGATTGGGCCTCTTTGCAAGTTGCTGAGTCGATTGACCCTAAAACAATTGAGTTGACGCCAAATCCCGTGAACTTCTCACCGCGCAGTGAGGGAAATACAGTTTCAGCAAGTGTACGTTTAGCTCAGTTAGATAACCAATTAACCGAGATGTTGGCTGAGTGGACCCAAAGCTTAAAATCGACGCTAGCCGATCCCTTCTTGCAACTGGATCTATTGTCAGAAGATCAACGAACTGAAATCGATGCTTTTATTAGCTCGGGAAGGTTATCTACTCCTGTGAGTAAAGAGTTTATTGCAGGCGTAAATGAAGCTCTTTCAGGCCTTGAAGAAGTAAAAATTTCAACAATGGATTTAGTTACAAGTTTAGGTAAAGGAACGCCGCAAAAATTGGATGATGTTAAAGCTCGCTTTGAAGAACTGCTTAATACACATTGCAAAGGCAAAGATAGCAGCAAAGTGCGAATCATTATTGATTAATCCAATTCTAACCTAATCACTAGAAGCCAGTAACTACTACTGGCTTCTATAGAGAATGAACAATGAAACAAGAAAACCTATTGGATACTGAAGGCGAAAATCAAGCATCTGGACCAGTTGAATGCCTTGGTATGACGTTTGAGAGTGATGAAGCACGCAGAGCTCATTTTACTGACCTGTTGCGTGATAAATTGAAAGATCCAGAATTTAGAGCGATTGAAGGTTTTCCTCTTGGTACAGATAAGGCAATTTTAGAGTTGTCTAATCCTCCATATTACACGGCATGTCCAAATCCATGGCTCAATGAATTTATAAAAGAGTGGGAGTTTAAAAAACAAAAAGTTGATGACGTTTATCATCGTGAACCTTTTGCTGCAGATGTTAGCGAAGGTAAGAATGA
Source organism: Salinivibrio sp. MA440 (assembly GCF_001996265.1). Classification (NCBI taxonomy): domain Bacteria; kingdom Pseudomonadati; phylum Pseudomonadota; class Gammaproteobacteria; order Vibrionales; family Vibrionaceae; genus Salinivibrio; species Salinivibrio sp. MA440. The sequence goes on along the minus strand of NZ_MUFI01000036.1, from coordinate 16,425 downwards.
CCCTATATACAATGCCCATTCTTACCACACTAAGGTTCCCCATAAAGCTATTATGCGTTACATACTTCATTATACTCTTCCTGGAGACGTAGTGTATGACGGATTTTGCGGCACGGGAATGACAGGGATTGCTGCACAAATGTGCGCTGATAAAGCAATTGTAGAAAGTCTTGGTTACAAAGTAGATGATACAGGTCAGATACTGGAGCAGAAAGATAGTTCCGAATGGGTAGCATTCTCTAAATTAGGTGCTAGGAAAGCAATCTTATCGGATCTTTCTCCTGTAGCGACCTACATCGCTAGTCATTATAACGCTCAATTTGATCCGGAGACTTTCGAAAGGGAAGCAAATAACGTCATAGAAGAGCTTGAATCCGAATATGGCTGGCTTTATAAGACAAGTCATATAGATGGTCAAGACGGACAAATAACAAATACGATTTGGTCAGACGTGTTTTTGTGCTCAGAGTGTTCAGAAGAAATAGTTTACTGGGATTCAGCCGTTTCCAATGAGGAAAAGAGAGCTCTAGATGTATTTCCATGTCCATCATGTGGCTTTGAAGCAAGTAAGAAGAAGCTGTCGAGAGCGCAAGTTTCAAAATATGACACGGTTTTGGGAAAAACTGTCACAGTAGGTAAACAGGTTCCAGTTCTTATTAACTATACGGTTGATGGAATAAAAGGGAAGCTCTCCAAGAAACCAAGCGATTCAGATTTGTTATTAATTAACAAGATAGATGATTATGTAATTCAGGACCATGTGCCTATCTATGAACTCCAAGACGGTTTCAATACTAAACAGCCTATACGCTCTCATGGTTTTACCCATGCACATCATTTTTATACGAAAAGGAATTTGATAGTTCTTTCCGCTGCTTGGGAGAAGCTAAAGCGTAGTAGCTCTAGACTTCCATTTTTATTTACAGCTAGTCAAAGAGGGCTCTCAAAGATGGCAAGTATAGCTTTCTCATACTATTTTCATGGTGGAGGTGGCTACATTAATGCTGGGACAAAAGGTACTTTGTATGTTTCAAGTACTAATCCAGAGGTGTCTGTTTTTCATGGACTCAGATCTAGAATTCGTGGACTAAGGTTCTGCCTAGATGCAGTGAGTGGTAATGTGATTACCGAAACAAAAAGCACCACAGAGAAAGGCTTTTTGAATGATAATTCAGTTGACTACTTATTTATAGATCCACCGTTTGGAGCGAATATAAACTACTCTGAATTGAATGCGTTGTGGGAACCATGGCTAGGCGTTGTTACAAATGTTAAAGATGAGGCTATTGAAAACTCCGTCCAAGGAAAAAAGCTGGATGATTATCGACAATTAATGAAGTCCGCTTTTTCTGAATGTTACAGGATATTAAAACCCGGTAGATGGTTAACTGTAGAATTCTCAAACACAAAAGCCTCTGTGTGGAATACTATTCAATCAGCTTTGACTGATGCTGGCTTTGTTGTTGCTAACGTCTCAGCTTTAGACAAAAAGCAAGGGAGCTTTAAAGCGTATACCAGTCCTACAGCTGTGAAACAAGACCTAGTTATAACTGCATATAAACAATCGCAGTCTAGCAAGTTTGATAAAAATATAAATGGTATTGATAATGTTTGGGAATTTATCTCTAACCATTTGAGCTTTTTGCCAGTATCGAAACTACAGGGCAATGAGTTGGTAAAAGTGCCGGAAAGAGATCCAAGAATACTGTTTGATCAAGTGGTTACTCATTATGTTAAGAATGGGCTTAACGTTCCAGTTTCAAGCCGGGAGTTTCAACGTGAACTAGAAGTACGTTATGTGGAACGTGATGGAATGTTCTTCCTACATGAACAAGTCACAGAGTATGACAAAGTAAGGGCCCGCTCAACTCAGATAAGACAAATGAACATTTTTGTAGATGATGAGGCTTCTGCTATTGAATGGATGCGTCAAGATCTAAAGGATAAGCCTAAAAACTACTCAGAGATCCACCCATTATTCTTAAACGAGCTTTCTGGGTGGAAGAAGAATGAATTGGAATTAGAGCTCTCGACTCTGCTAGAACAGAATTTCCTTAAATATGATGGTAAAGAGGATGTTCCATCTCAAATTCATACTTACCTATCCACCAACTTCAAAGATATGCGTGGTCTAGATAAGAGCGATCCTAAGCTTGTTGCGAAAGCTAAAGACCGTTGGTATGTGCCAGATCCAAACAAAGCAGCGGATTTAGAGAAGGTTCGTTTACGTGCGTTGCTCAAAGAGTTCGAAACGTACAAAGCGGAAAAGAAAAAAATCAAGCAACCGCGTGCTGAAGCTCTGCGAGCTGGTTTTAATACTGCTTGGGAAGCTCAAGACTTCCAAACCATTTTGGATATCTCAGCAAAAATTCCACCCGCGGTTCTCCAGGAAGATGAGAAACTGTTGATGTTCTACGATAACGCATTAACACTAACCTCTACCGAGGATGATGAGTGGTAATGGCAACACTTTTAAATATCGGTGATTGGGCTTGGAGTCAGGCCCATCAACAATATGTGAAAGTGATAGAAAGCTCTGTCCTTTGGGGCCAGAGCTTTTATCGTGTTTGGCTCCAACAACAAGATAGCGTAGTGAAAGTTCCTTCAGGTGATTTGACTAACGCTTCTATGGATGAATCGCCTAGCCCACATTTTTTCTCTTACATTGGTATCGCAGCCAAAATTGCGAATGTTCAAAAAGAAGACATTCTGCTTGCTCCTGTAGAATCAAATGTCATCCCATTGCCTCACCAATTGAAAGCTCTCGACAAAGCGATGTCGCGGAAGCAAGTCCGTTATCTATTTGCAGATGAAGTAGGGCTTGGTAAAACCATCGAGGCGGGTTTGGTTATGCGAGAACTCAAGCTAAGAGGGATGGCTAAACGAATCTTGGTGTGCGCACCTAAAGGCTTGGTAAGCCAATGGGTGAGTGAGATGAGCACGCACTTTGGGGAATCCTTTCATCTGCTCATCCCTGGGGAAAATAAACCTGTAGATGAGAACGACAATGTTTGGTTTCGGCATGATTTGGTCGTTTGTCCGGTTGATAGTATAAAGCCAATTGAGAGTAGAAAAGGCTGGTCGGTTAAACAAGTTCATGAGTACAACAAGCATAGGTTCGATGATCTGTTGTCTGCGGGTTGGGATCTCATTGTCATCGATGAAGCGCATCGATTAGGTGGCAGTACCGAACTCGTTGCACGTTATAAGTTAGGGCAAGGTCTGGCGGAAGCATCACCCTACTTATTGCTGCTGTCGGCAACACCTCACCAGGGTAAGAGTGACGCTTTTCACAGACTTATGGCCTTACTTGATAAAGAGGCTTTTCCTGATGTTTCGAGTGTTACGAAAGAGCGTGTTCAGCCCTATGTAGTAAGAACTGAAAAGCGAATATCAATAGACGGTACAGGTAAGCCATTATTTAAGCCTAGAAAGACAGAGCTAATTCCTGTGGCCTGGAAGAGTAAACATGCTTTACAGAGACATTTGTACGAAGAAGTTACTGAGTATGTAAAAGAAGGCTATAACCAAGCAAAAGATCAAAATCAAAATGCCATTGGCTTTTTAATGATCCTGATGCAGCGCCTTGTTAGCTCGAGTAGTGCAGCAATTGCAATGACATTGTCTAGGCGATTACAGTCACTCGAGAATACTGTTATTGAAGATGAGCTTCCGCTAGCTTTTGCCGATGACTGGGCGGACCTTGATGGCCAAGCACAATTAGATGAGTTGATTGCAACGAGTAAGCAAGCGTTAGCAAACGAGAAAGCTGATGTACAGCGTTTGTTGAATATTGCTAATGAATGCGTCGCCAAAGAAAGTGATACTAAAGCAGAAGCACTGATTGACTGGCTCTATCAACTTCAACAAGAAGAGCAAGATCCTGAACTAAAAATATTGGTCTTTACTGAGTTTGTGCCAACGCAGCAGATGCTCACTAAGTTCTTTGCCGATAGGGGGATCAGTGTTGTTACGCTTAATGGCTCTATGGATATGCATGAGCGGAAAAGAGCACAGGCTTCGTTTGCTGGTGATACGCGAATTTTGATCTCTACTGACGCGGGTGGTGAAGGTTTAAATCTTCAATTTTGTCACGTCATTGTAAACTACGATATGCCTTGGAACCCAATGAGAATGGAGCAGCGCATTGGACGTGTTGATCGTATTGGCCAGCCCCATGTCGTGCGAGCTCTAAACTTTGTATTGGAAGACTCTGTGGAGCATAGAGTGCGAGATGTACTGGAATCGAAGCTTCAAGTCATCTTAGACGAATTCGGAGTAGATAAAACCAGTGACGTACTTGACTCAGCCGAGGCAAATCATCTCTTTGATGAGCTCTTTATGGAATCCATATCGAACCCGGAAACGATGGATAAGGAATTAGCGAAAGCGTTGAAAGTGATTCAGGGTGGAGCTCGAGATAAACGTTCTCAAGACGGTTTGTTTTCAGATGGAAAGTCGCTAAATCCAGTTGATTATCAGAAAGTTATTGATCACCCTTTGCCGTATTGGGTTGAGCAGATGGTGAGTCAGTTTCTAAGCTTCAAGAGCTCTAAAGGTGCGGATGCGTCATTTACTCGTGCTGAGAATGGATCGATATGTCTTAAATGGCCAGATGGTGCTAACTGGGAAGACATTACCTTTATTGGTAAGGAAGCGCAAAAAACACCAGGGTTAAAGCACATTACTCTTGAAAACCCAAAGGTGAGAGGCTTGAGCACACACTTACCAATTTGGAGCGAAATCCAAAACATACCTCTTGTGCGAGTTCCTTCCCTGCCTTCCGGTGTGACCGGATATTGGTCCCTCTGGAGTGTTCGATTTTCTGGTCAGGATGAACGTCAATTGCAGTATTTGCCAATCTATATAAATACAGCAGGCCAGTATTTCTATACCGCATCTCATCGAGTGTGGGATGCAATATGTTCAGATATTCTCGAGTCCGACTTAAGCTCAAATCCAGAGCCTGAAAAAGCATATCAATTGCTTAGAGAGTCTGCTGAGGTCCAAGGCAAAATTTTGTTTGATTCCATGCTAGCTGAGCATTTGAACGAACTAGAACTTAGCGTTGAGAAAGGAGAGTATTCCTTTAAAGCCAGAAGAAATGCGATTGAACAAATAGGTCTGCCAGAAGTTAAGAGCTATAGAATGCGTCAGTTGGACATTGAATACAGTCAATGGAAGGTTGATATTGATGCAAAGCGTGAGATATACCCAGAGTTAAACCTTCACCTAGTATTTGAAATTAAAGGATAGATATGAACTGGCAAGAGAAGCTTACTAGTCAGATGGCTTTGACAGAGTCTGTTCACTATATTGTTAACGACCCTGATAATTTATGTTTTGAACCCGCAATAGCTGACCTAATCGAACAGGCGGGAGCTGTACTTTTCTCGGATACTGATCCTCTCGCACTAAGATTATGTTTTGAAGAATGGCTTGATAGTGATGAGTGTAGTGCTCTATTAATTAGGGTTGTCGATGAACAGCCTAGTATTCCTTATGATATTGAATTTTCAGCTAAGCGTGTTGATTTTGATATTAGTGAAGTGATGCCAGAGTTGGATGCATCAATACTGAGATCTTTATCGCCTAAAGATTATGGGCAACTGCAGTCTGCAGTAAAGAGCTATGGTGCGGATAAGCTAAACCGAAATGCTAGTTTGGATTTTGTCTTACGACATATTTACAAAATTGCTCCGGAGATTATTCAATCTGAGACAGATTTAGTTCGATTGCTCATTCGGAAGCATTACCTTGGTATCGAGATGCCTTTGGTTTTTGAAGAGAGGTTAATTAAAACTCTCCAAGTTCGTGAGCAGTTTAGTCGTTGGGATTTCTCAAGGGTTGTGCCTGATAGAACTGAGTTCTTCGCGTTTCTTCAACAGCAGTGGTTGCTTCACTTGCAGAGAAAAGCCCAGCGATATGAAATTAGGGAATCATCAGGGCCTGCTGATGATCTTGTTGTTCCATTTGACGACCAAGATATAAAAGTATTTGTTGATAATCTATTTGCTGACGGGGTTCTCCAAGCCGTAGATTTTGACGGCTTAGGAAAAGATGATTGGGAATGGGTTGGAGTTATCGCGAATGACGAGTCTAGGGATTTATTACGAGTAAGGCAGTTACTTAATAAGCTTGCGAATCAATTCATCGTGCAGGATTTGCCGTTACCTAAATATTCGGAACAGTGGGAAGAGATCGCACGAGAACTTGGTGTACTGAATTCGTTATCTCACTCTTTGAAGGGTTTAGATAGCTATGCTCTGAACGCTGAGATCTCTAATTTAAACTCTAAAGTCGATGATTACTTTGAAACGTGGTTGCAAGCGAACTTTGGTAAGCTGATAAATACGCCGACAACCCGCTTCCCTAAGATGCTGCACAAAATTCCTGACTGGTTGAGCCTTAAAGTCGGTAAAGGGCAAAAAGTCTGTTTACTCGTGATGGATGGTATGGGATTTCAACAGTGGAATTACGTTAAAGAACATATCATTGATATCCCTCATGCTCGAGTTGAGGAGCGAGGTGTTTTCTCATGGGTTCCAACTATTACCTCTATAGCGAGGCAAGCTTTATTTTCGGGAAAACAGCCACGCTCATTTCCAGATTCATGGCATACAACCGCAAAAGAAAAAGCACTCTGGCATTCGTTTTGGGAAGATAAAGGCTTAAGCAAGACAGAAGTAGCCTATGAAGTTACTCTTGAGAAGAAGAAAGAACTAGAGTCATTCAAAGACAGTTTCCATTCACCTAAGCTAAAAGTTGCTGGTTTCGTTATCAATTATATAGATAAGCAGATGCACGGAATTGAGGGTGGGATGCCATTACTAAATGTTGCAGTGAGTAAATGGCTCGAGCTGTGGCAGTTTTCTTCAAAGATAGAGGCTTTACTGGATTCTGATTTTGAAGTGGTGATTACGGCTGATCACGGTAACCAAGAAGCAATAGGTCAAAGTTGGCCAAATGAAGGTGTTAAAGCAGAGACAAAAGGCGAAAGGGTTAGGCTGTATAAATATACAGTCGAATGTTCGAATGATACGGCAGACGTGCTAGAATGGCCAGCTAAGAAATTTGGACTACCATCAGATTTGTATCCGCTTGTAAGTAGAGGTCGTCATGCGTTCATCCAGAAAGGCAAACAGATTGTCGGGCATGGTGGGATTAGCTTACATGAGGTGGTTGTCCCATTAGCTATTGTCACGAGAGAGCAGCATGTCAAAGAGAGTCAACTTTAGTCGTCATATCGAGATTCAATGGTTAGATTCCGTTGCGGTCTGGGTCGCAGAGGGAAAACAAAAAAAAGAACTCGACGAACAGATTGATTTGATGCTTCAGCCTTCGGTCACGTGCAAAGTAAATAGAGGGAAAACTCGAAATCAGTTGACCAAGTTATGGTCCCCTAAATCTGATGATGTTACTGAAAGCTTTACTCAGTTTGCCATTGAAGCCGTGCTTGGTAGTGAACGTCCAGACTTTGTATTGCACTGGGGAATGTTAGTTGCCAAAAACAACTTTTTTGCTGATGTAGTAAGATTCATTGGGCGACGTGAGAAACACGCTGAGGTGTTTACCTATGCTCAAGTTCAAAAGAACATTGTTGAACTGTACGGGGATACCGAGACGGTCAAACGTGGTCTTCGTTCTGTGCTAAAAACACTGGTCGATTTTAGGGTTCTTGAACGTCAAACGAACAGGACGTATAAAGCACATAAGCTAGAACATAAAGTAGAAAGTAAGTATAAGAGCTGGCTTCTGCAATCTCTGATGTATAACCAAAGGTATCGAAGTCGTTCTCTAGCAGATATGCTTGATGATCTAGTTTGGTTTCCGTTTGTATTCTCAGTATCAGTCAATGAGCTTGAGACAACCTGGTTTGATCTTCACCAACAAGGAAATGACCTTGTTTTATTTAAAAAGTAGAGAGAGTTGTATTGAAATTTTCAATTGGTTTTAATCGCCACTTAGAGCCTGATTGGCTAGCGCAGACGGCATCTTGGGTCGCTAATGGTATAGAAGGACAGGGGTTGAAAGACCGGATTGATACCATGCTTGAGCCTGCATTTACCAGTAAAGTTGCAAAAGATAAAACTCGGAATTTGTTGTTTGGAATTTGGAACAAGCTACCTAGGCATATCTCAGAAAGATTTCAATCAAGAGGGGCTAACTTGTTAATGGAGCATAGTGAGCAACACTTGGTGTTTCATTGGGGTATGATGCTATCGAAGTACCCGTTTTTTGCCTTTGTTGTAGGCCAGATTGGTAAGTTAACTAAGCTTAACGATACTTTTATATACTCTCAGCTTGAAGATCGTGTAACGGAGCAATACGGTGATACATCTACAATAAAACGTAGTATGCAATTTGTTGTAAGAACTCTTATGAACCTTGAAGTGCTTAAAAATCCAAAGCAGGGTGTTTATGAGCTAAATACAGCAGTATCTATTGAACAGCCAGAGGTAAAAGGTTGGCTCGTGGAAGCAATAATGCGTTCAAACCAAAGCTCTAGTCGGAGTCTATCAAGTATAAATGACGATTCGGTTTGGTTTCCATTTAAGCTATTTTTTGATTTATCAGATGTGCAAACTAACAAAGAACTGGAAGCACACCTTCAATCGTCGGACACGGTTGTTTTTCTATAGTATGAATAGCCTCCGTCGTCATATTGGGCTACGCGCTGAGGCTATGCTTTTTGATAAAGAGTTTCCTAAATTGATACAAAGCGACGCCATGATGTGGCAGAAAATCGACTACATTCATCAAAACCCGGTGAAGCGGGGCTATGTCGATGAAGCGGCTCACTGGCGTTATTCGAGTGCCAGAGATTACGAGGGCGCGTCGGGGCTGCTGGCGGTTTGTCGCGAATGTTAGCAAGGTATGCATTCCCACGCAGGAGCGTGGGAACGAGAACACAAAACGCCCCTGTAAATGCCTCTGTAAACGCCCCTGTAAATGATATTAATGCGGTGGATATTAAAGGATTGAAGGCGCCGGAGGCCATCATCGCCCTGCTAGCGGCCGATAAAACGCTCACGCGGCCGCAGCTGGCCGAGCGGATCGGCAAAGACATTCGCACCATTGGTCGCGCGTTGGCCAAGTTACAGCAAGCGCAAAGGATTAAACGGGTCGGCTCTGATAAAGCCGGCCATTGGGAGGTTCAATTGTGACACAATTGCTGCGTTTGTTGATAAATTTAAAGGCGTTGGGGGAAAATCTGATTGTTAGAGGATAACTTTGGTATGCATTCCCACGCAGGAGCGTGGGAACGAGTTAAAAGTGCGGGTAGAAAAGCAGGTAGAAACGCGGGTAAAAACTCCAGATCAAGTTTTGAGCTTGTTAGCCAATCAGCCAACCTTAACCTTAGCCGATATTGCTGCCTACTTAGGCAAATCGCCAAGTACCATTGAACGCTCCGTGGCTAAGTTGAAACAACAAAAGAGACTCGCTTTCCATGGCCCCAAGAAGGGGGGGTATTGGCAGGTGTTAGATAACAAACTAAAGGATACCTCGTTCCCACGCTCCGGCGTGGTAATGCATATGGAGTGTGAATCATGGGGAGAAGCCGCTATAAAATCACCGAGCCTCACTTACCGCACTTCGTCACCTTGACTGTGCTGCACTGGATCCCGGTATTCACGCGCCCGGACACCGCCAATATCTTGCTCGACTTAAATCATGGACGGCGAGAAATCTGATTCAATACCTTGCTGAGCGCAACGTTAAGTAAATTCTGGATCAATTGGCGTTTTATAAAAAAGCCCACAAAGGTGACCGCGCTTATCAGTTTTGGCAGGAGGGTGTGCATCCTGAACTGATACAAAGCGACGCCATGATGTGGCAGAAAATCGACTACATTCATCAAAATCCGGTGAAGCGGGGCTATGTCGATGAAGCAGCTCACTGGCGTTATTCGAGTGCCAGAGATTACATGGAAGCGTCGGGGTTACTGGCGGTTTGTCGTGAGTGGTAGCAAGGTAGGCATTCCCACGCAGGAGCGTGGGAACGAGAGAAAACACCTCGGAAAAAACAGCGTATTGATCACTCGTTCCTACTCTCAGGCGTGACAATGCATAAGGAGTTTGAATCATGGCAGCGAGTCATCACCTCAGTCTATGGACAATGATTTTTCGATATCACAGATGCGTGCCATGAGTACTAAAGGGTCAAACGTTGACTCTTTGAAGCCAAATTTTTTGTAGAACGTTTGCGCACTGGTATCAATGGCATGAACTAAAATGCCCGCGCCACCAACAGCGTTCATTGCTTGTATTGAGCGAATGATACAATCTTTTAAAAGACCGGCTGCAATGCCTTGACCTTGATAGGCGTTATCCACCCCAAGCCTTGCTAAAATCACCATAGGAATCGGGTCAGGGCTATTTCTCCGTAGTGAGCTAAATGCGTGCTCTCTCGATACTGAACCCATGGCAATGGCATAGTACCCAATCACTTGGTGGGCTGCTGTGTCATTGGCAACATACACTCTCGCGGTTCCGCGCTTTTGGCTTTTTAACGCCTGTTTTCTTAACCATGTATCGAGTGCTTCAATGCCACATTGAAAGGCATTAATCTGGTGCTCATCAGTCAGTAGTGTGGGGGCACTTATTCCCAAGGCGCTTTCCTATTGAACAGATCCTTCACGCCTTCAAGCGCTCGCGGCTCTGCACGAAGTTCGTTGTCGAAAGCTTCAAACGCCTTTGCTTCAAGGACAAAATCCCGTTGTTCGGCCAGTATGCTATGCGCTTCATTAAGCGCTGCTTGCTGAATGAATACGGTTCTATCGACTTTTTTCAAACTTGCCGCAGCATCGATAATGTCTCTTACCGATGGCTGTACCCGCATGTTGATTGGCGCTGTTTTTGTAGCCATAACACCATCCTGTGTATCTATTTAATATACACTCTAAATGGTTTTTGTATATAGTCAATAGATATACGTTGTCATTTACGGATAAGCCGCAATATTCTCCGAGCTCCTTTACTGCTAGGCTAGATCTTTTCCGCCAAACTCGGTACATTACACGCAAATAGAAACTATTCTCACTTTTGTTTGGGGCGAAAGCCCTGTCATTAAGCATGTTTGCAGATATCACCATGATAAAATCGTCTTCTTTTCGCCTTGCTTGGGGAGTGGCCGCTTGTTTGGCCCTGACGCCCGTTGCCAGTGCGGATCAGCTCGAACAGGCGCAAGCCATCGAGGGTAACACCACCCAAGAAGCGGCTCAGTCGCAATCTCGTATTAACCGCCGCGCGGACAGCAGTTTAGCCATGCGCCAAGAAATTGAACAAATCCAGGCGCAAATCAGTAACCTCGAAATCTACCGCGATCACTTACAAAACTTAGTCAGCAACCAACAGGCAGAAGCACAAAGCCTGCGCGATCAAATCACCGAGATCAAAGAGACGCGTCAAGGCATTGTGCCGTTGATGTATCGCATGCTCGGCGGGCTTGAGCAGTGGCTTGCTAACGACATTCCGCTCAAAGCCGATCAACGCCAAGCACGTGTTGAAAAACTGAAGGCGATGATGGGCCGCGCCGATGTGGCGGACTCAGAAAAATTCCGTCGTATTCTTGAGGCATATCAGATAGAGCGTGATTACGGCAGCAAACTCGATGCCTACCAAGATACCATTGCGCTTAACGGCCGCGATCATCAAGTGGATGTCTTGCACCTGGGCCGTGTGTCGCTGGTGGCGCGTCGCCTCGATGGTCAGCAGCATTGGGTGTGGAGCACCCGCGATGAAACCTGGGTCGAGCTAGATGCTAGCGCCGGTGAAGCGGTGGATAAGGCCTTTGCGGTGGCACAAAAACAAGTGGCCCCGTCGTTGTTATCTTTGCCATTAAGTGCCAACCAAGGGGTGAAATCATGAGCTGGAAAACCCTGATTGCCGCCGCCTGTTTGGTCGCGGTTGCCCCTTTGACTCACGCTGATGATTTAGTCGGACAAACCGAGCAAGCTCAGCAGCAGGCACGTGAGCACAACCAAGCGCGTGAAGCACAATTTGCGATGACGGAACGTGAGCTGCGCCAAAAGCGTGATCAGCTCAAGGCAACCCGGAATGCGCTGGAGACGGAAACCGAAAAACTCAGTGATACTTTTAGTGACAACGAGCAGCAATTGGCGTCGTTGGAAGACAAACTTCGCTTAGAGTCGGGCAGTTTAGGTGAGCTATTTGGCGTGGTGCGCCAAGCGAGTAAAACCATTCAAACCGATGGCGTGTCCAGCTATGTGGCGATCACTCAGCCGGCATTTAATCAAACCGTCTCGGATATTGTCGCAGCCGATACATTGCCATCACTCAAGCAGCTCAATGCCCTATGGCAAGGGATGCTGACCCAAATGCAAACCAGCGGTGAGCTGCAAACCGTGTCGTTACCGGTGGTGAATGCGCAAGGTGTGGCATCGGAGCAAGCGGTGGTGCGTGTGGGCAACGTCGGCTTAGTGAATGATCAAGGTTACTTAAATTGGCAAACCGATCGCCAAGTCGCCGTGCCGTATCGTGCCCAACCGGACAATACGTTAACCACGTCAACCCTTGAGCAAGCGGTGTCTTCAGTGGGTGAGACGGTACTGATTGATCCGGCCCGTGGCACGTTGCTCGGCCAGCTAGAAAACGCGCCGAGCCTGGGCGATCGCTTCGCACAAGGCGGCTTTGTTGCCAAAGTGATTGCCACCTTGTTGGCCGTCGGCTTGCTCATTGCGCTATACCGCGGAGCAGTGTTGCTGTCGATTCATGCCAAAATGCATCGCCAATTGAAGCACCCAGACACCCCCGAAGATAACCCGCTTGGCCGTGTGCTTAAGGTCTATCACGATGCGCCCCAGCGTGATGTCGAATCGCTCGAGTTACGCTTACTTGAAGCGGTGGTCGATGAGCAGCACGGCTGTGAAAAAGGCCTGTCGATGCTCAAACTCTTGGCGGCGCTTGCCCCTATGCTAGGCCTGTTGGGGACGGTGACAGGGATGATCGAAACCTTCCAGGTGATCACCCAGTTTGGTAATGGTGATCCGAAAGTCATGGCCGATGGGATCTCAATGGCCCTGGTGACCACGGTATTGGGTCTGATTGCGGCGATTCCCTTGCTGTTGGCGCATAATATTCTCAGCGGGCAGGCGGACCATATTCGCGGCATGCTCGAAAAACAAAGCATTAGTTTAGTCGCCGAGCAAGCGGAAACCACAGACAATCAGGCGGCAATCGGACCAACGGCATGATAGACGTCGAGTTATTCTCACAGCTGAATCAGCAAGACTTGGGGAGCACCTTGCGCCACTTTATGGCGGAAGGTGGCCCGGTGTTGTGGTGGCTCGGGGCGGTCGTGTTTGTGTGTTGGTTGCTGGTGATTGAACGGCTGTTGTATTTGTTCTCTCGCTTTCCCGCACAGCGTGATGCATGGGTGCGTGCTTGGCAGGCGCGCGCCGATCAGCGCTCTTGGTATGCCCGAGCCATTCGTCAAGGGGTCTTGTTTCAAGCCCAGCAAGAGTTGGGGCGCTATTTAGGATTTATTAAAGCCTTGGTGGCGATTTGCCCGATGCTCGGATTGCTTGGCACGGTGACCGGTATGATCTCTGTGTTTGATGTGATGGCAAGTCAAGGCACTAGCGACCCACGTTTGATGGCATCAGGGATCTCCATGGCAACCTTACCCACCATGGCGGGAATGGTTGCGGCCTTAGCTGGGATGTTTGCCCATGCTCGTTTAGTTAAAGCCTGTCAGCGCCGCGAAATTGCGCTCGAGCAGGCGCTTCGGAGTCAGTAATGCGATTGATTCGAGCCCAAAAACAGCGCGAAGAAGCGCAAGTTGATTTAACCTCCATGTTGGACATTGTGTTCATCATGTTGATCTTTTTTATTGTCACCAGCTCATTTGTGCGCGAGTCAGGCGTTGAAGTGAACCGTCCAGAAGCGAGTCACGCCACCAGCCAGAAAGAGGCCGGTATATTTATTGCGGTGACGGCCTCTAACGAGATCTATATCGATAAACGTCTCGTGGATGTTGAGCGTGTTGAAGCCACGCTAGAGCACTTATTGCTGGATAAACCGGATGCGTCTTTGGTGATTCAGGCTGATGAACTGGCGTATAATGGCACGGTCGTCAAGGTGATGGATGCGGCAAAAGGGGCGGGTATTGGCAGTATTGCGTTGGCAACGGAGTCACCGCAATGAAGCGATGGTTGATTTCAATGCCGGTGGCGTTGGTGTTTACCTTAGGGCTTTTTATGTTGATGGCATTGATGGTAGGTCATAGCAGTCAACGTCCGCAGGAAACATCGTCGTCAACGCGCATCGATATTTTTATGCAAGAGCCGGATACCGAGGTGCAGCGTCGCCAGCGGACTGTGCCAGAGCGGCCTAAACCGCCCGAAGTGCCTGACACACCCACGCCGGTGACGCAGACGCAATCGCAGTCTACCTCATCACCACAGCCTGATATGCCTAATTTGGATCTGCAAAGTGGGATCCAAGGGGTGATGGTACAAGCGCCTTCATTGGGTGAGCTAAATCTGAATACCGGCCCCAATAACCAACAAGCGATGCCATTGTTCCGGGTGGAGCCCAATTACCCGCCGCGTGCGATGCGCCGAAACTTAGAAGGCTATGTGGTGGTGCGTTTTACCATTGCTCCATCGGGTCGCCCGCAAGATTTAACAGTGGTCGATGCTAATCCACCGCGTGTGTTTGAACGTGAGGCATTACGTGCCTTACGGAAGTGGAAATACGAGCCGAAAGTGGTCGACGGTAATGCGGTGGCGCAACCCGGGCAACAGGTCAAATTGGAGTTTAATTTACGCTGATGTGGAAAAGACTATTTATTGGCGCGTTGCTATTGATGTCGGTGCCTGCTGCCGCGCAGCTTTCGCCATCGGTGGCACGCGCGATTGAAAAAGCACAAACCCTTGAGCAAGATGCAAAACTGGGTGAAGCCATTGCGCTGCTCGATAATTTGAGTGTCAGTCGGGCGTATGACAAAGCGTTTGTGGATCGCTCATTAGGGGTGTTTTATTGGCAATATGGCAATAATGACCAAGCCATTGTGCATATTCAGCGTGCGGTGGACAGTGAGCAGCTGCAAGATGCACAAGCGTGGCAAACCAAGCGCATGTTAGCCGATTTATTGCTGATCGATGGCCAGTATGCGTCGGCGCTGCAATATTACTACCCGTTGGCTCGCGCGACCCCCAAAGAAAAGGCGGATCAAAGTGAAGATGTGTGGCTGCGCATTATGCAGGCACATTATCAGCGCGAACAGTGGAGCCAGGTATTAAAGGCGTATCCCGATTATCAAGGTGTGGTCACAAGCACTGCCAGTGTATCGGCCTTATCACTTAAATTAGGGGCTCAGCTTCAGCTTGAGCAATGGCGTGGTGCCACACCGACGCTGAAAGCGTTGATTAAGCGCGAGCCTGACAATAAGCAGTGGTGGCGGCAACTGGCCGGAAACTATGTGCGATTGCAACAGCCAAAAGAGGCAATTAGCACTTACTTACTGGCGCAGCGCCAAGGTATTACCCTTGAGCCAAGCGAACAGCGTACGGTTGCCCAGCTCTATGCCAATGAGGGCGTACCAGAGCGTGCGGCGCAATGGCTAAAACGTTTACCCGCCTCAGAGCAAGATGCGCAAACGCTGGCGCAACAGGCAAGCCTTTGGCAGCAGGCTCGGGAATGGCCACAAGCGATCGGGGCATGGAAACAGGCGGTGAAAAAAGACAGCCAATACCACTGGCAACTCGCGTTAATGCAGATCCAGCAAGGTGAGTATCAGCAAGCGCTTACTTCGCTTGAGCATGCTGATAAAGGCGCTTCGGACAAAGATATTGCGTTGGCAAAAGTCCAAGCTCACTACAAGCTGAAGCAGTATGAGCAGGCACTGAAACAAGCGCGTCTTGCCAAACAGATTGCGCCGGATGATGCAGTAGAAAGCTGGCTGACCTTTTTGAAAAAGCGTCAACAAATGCAGAAGAGCTAACAAAAACTAACTAACAAAAAGCCCCAGCCAGGCAGTATGCCAAATGGCTGGGGCTTTTTGGTTTTGTGTCGATATACGGGCTATTCCCGAATCATAGACACAAAAAAAGGACGCCTAGGCGCCCTTTATCAATCAGACTCGGTTTCTTATGCTATAGAAACGTCAGACGCCTGTGGGCCTTTTTGGCCTTGCTCAACGGTGAAGTTCACACGTTGGCCTTCAGTTAGGGTTTTGAAACCGTCACCAACGATAGCACGGAAGTGTACAAACACGTCCTTTTCACCGTTGTCACGAGTAATGAAACCGAAACCTTTCTCTTCGTTAAACCACTTTACGATACCAGTTGCTTGATTAGACATAATCATTCTCTCTTAAATTACTAAAAATAGGATAGCTTTGAACGGAGTCGATGACATGTCTAGAAGCGAAAGTAGGTAACGTTAGAAACTCTATAAT
>NZ_MUFI01000035.1:0-38853 GCF_001996265.1 Salinivibrio sp. MA440 | reverse complement strand
TCATTAAATACGCACAGATCGCTCAAAGATCCACCAGTTAGTGAATTATCCACATCGATAGCTCAAAAAAACGACAGATTAGCTCTTTTATCCATTTTTCTCTGATTTTTATTACTGTATATATGATCATGTGCCTCATTTTACGCGCATAAAATGAGGCCCATGTGGATAACTAAAGGACAGTCATGACATTTTCTCTCCAAGGATCCACTTGCAGCACCGATGACAGTTCTCGATAATGCACGACCGTTATGCCCATAAACAGGATCGAGCCACTGTGATACATCCTCCTGAGTCTGAACAGATACTGATGGACCGAGCACTAGAGCTTGCAGGTCTGACGCTGGGTGAAGTGAGCCAGTCACAAGCGATAAGCTGTCCGGAAACACTCTCTCGGGAAAAAGGCTGGATCGGTATGTTACTCGAGACCTGTTTAGGTGCCAATGCGGGGAGTAAGCCTGAACAAGACTTCGCGCATTTGGGGATTGAGCTAAAAACCATTCCCGTCAACCAAAACGGTAAGCCTCTAGAAACAACCTTTGTCTGTGTCGCACCACTCACTGGGATTGCGGGGGTACGTTGGGAAACCAGCCATGTAAGACAAAAACTATCACGCGTGTTATGGGTCCCCGTGGAAGGCGAGCGTGATATTCCCGTGGCGAAGCGACGGATAGGGACCCCCCTGCTGTGGTCTCCTAGCTCAGAAGAAGACGCATGCTTACGCGCCGACTGGGAAGAATTAATGGATTGGGTGGCATTGGGACGCGTGACCGAAATCACGGCACGTCAAGGCCAATACTTACAATTGCGGCCCAAGGCTGCTAATGGCAGCGTACTCACCGACGCCTTTGGATCTCATGGCGAGCCAATTCGAACGCTACCACGTGGGTTTTATTTACGGACACAATTTACCCACCAGATCCTGAGCCGTTACTTCCTCGATCCGCAATAATAGCGCCTTAAAATCGAATCGGCATGTCTTCTCGACACCCAGGCTCCCCACCGGTCGCGAACTCATCATAGGGATCCATTAAGCGTAACACGCCCTGTTCAATACCAAGCGCCTTGAGCTTATCCCCCACTTGTCCCACATGATCAAACTGCATCACCTCGCCGGTTTGATCGGAACGTAACGGCTCGAGCTGCTTCTTGATTTCGACTTCTACCGAATACTTGGCGCCTCCCGCATGAGCCATGATGTAGCATTGCGGACATGACTGGGGATCCGCGCGCATCCACGCCTTGAGTTGTGCATAGTTCATTTGACTTTCCTCTTGTCGCTTTCTTTGGCGCCTGTTGCTACCTGACCCAATACACCCCATCGCCCGGCAATTCATGGCGTCACCCATACAAGTAATGGTTAAAGTTTGCACACCTGTCAAGCCGAGCGGTGCGGTTAAACCGCTTTCGATTAAAGGCAAAATTCTCTACTATGGACTGCCATAGGTCGATTGCAGACAAGGAGACAGGATGCAATACCACCGTTTGCCCCATTCCTCGCTAGACGTGAGTAAAGTGTGTCTTGGCACAATGACATTTGGTGAGCAAAATAGTGAAGCCGACGCGCATGCTCAGCTCGATCTTGCTTTTGAGCGCGGTGTTAATTTTATCGACACCGCAGAGATGTACCCCGTCCCCCCAAGCCAACCTACACAAGGTTTAACCGAGCAATATATCGGTAACTGGCTGGAAAAGTCGGGAAAGCGCGATCGTGTGATCCTCGCCACTAAAGTGGCTGGCCCGCGCAATGTTCCTTACATCCGTGACAACATGTCGCTCAACCGACGTCATGTGCATCAAGCCGTTGAAGATAGTCTGACGCGACTGAAAACCGACTATATCGATTTGTATCAAGTCCATTGGCCGCAACGGCATAATAACTGTTTTGGTAAGCTCAATTATCCTTATCAAGACGAGCATTCTGGGGTGACGATTTTGGATACCTTGGATGCACTGAACGAGCTAGTACAAGCGGGAAAAATCCGTTATATCGGCGTTTCTAATGAAACCCCTTGGGGCGTGATGCGCTATTTGCATCTGGCAGAGAAGCACAGCCTCACACGTATTGTCTCTATTCAGAATCCGTATAACCTGCTTAACCGGACGTTTGAGGTGGGGCTCTCTGAGATCAGCCACCAAGAAGGGGTGGAGTTATTGGCTTACTCACCGCTTGCCTTTGGCGCACTGAGCGGTAAATATTTGCAAGGTGCACGTCCAAAAGGCGCACGCTGTACACTGCATCAACGCTTCGCCCGTTATTTTACTGAATCAGGGCAAAAGGCCACACAAGAATACGTCGATCTGGCTCAGCGTCATGGTCTTGATCCGGCGCAAATGGCGCTGGCGTTTGTGAATACGCGTCCCTTTGTCGCCTCTAACATTATTGGCGCCACCACACTCAAACAGCTAGAGAGCAATCTCGACAGCTTGGATCTGACACTGAGTGATGATGTGCTTGCCGGTATTGATGAGATCGCTAACCGCTACCCTAACCCCTGCCCTTAGATCGCAACACGGCAACCCCTTGGGGTTGCCGTCCATTTCATGTAATCTGGCCGTATTATCCAGCCTAACGCGGCAACTTGATGAGAACACAGGCAGATAGATGGCGCCATGCTATCGGTTTTGAACTAACGGGCTTGATCTTGGTGGTCTTGGGGCTCAATTGGATCCTTGGGGCTGGGATCGGTCACCTTGGCGTGATGGGGGCGATTTTTTCAGTTCTCGCCACCTTCTGGAATTATGTCTACAACATTGGCTTTGATAAAGCGATGTTAGCGCGGCGGGGCTCGGTGATCAAAACCCTCCCCTTGCGTCTGTTGCATGCTTTACTTTTTGAGGCTGGGCTTCTGGTCGCCACTATCCCCTTTATCATGTGGTGGCTGTCGATGAGCTTTTGGCAAGCTTTGCGCATGGATATTGGGCTCGTCATTTTTTATCTGATTTACGCGTTTGTTTATAACTGGCTGTATGACTATTTGTTTCCGATCCCAGCTCCCCACTCAAAACAAGGCTGAGTACATCAACCTTCATACGAATGCGTCAAAAGGTTTATTGACGAAACGTGCGTGGCGCGGGGATCAAATTGTGTTTATTTAAAAGCCGATACATGGTCGCACGTGAAACACCGAGCTCTTTAGCCGCGGCCGATACTTGTCCCTTATTTTCCTCTAGCACAGCAATTAACGCATCGCGTTCCGACTCTTCACGGATTTTACGTAAGCTTTGTTTATAATCACCCTGATGGGGCAAATCTAAGTGCTCCGCATCAATCACCAGATGATCGGCCAGCAATACCGCGCGCTTCACCTGGTTGATAAGCTCGCGCACATTACCCGGCCACGAATAACTACTGAGCACACGCTTGGCTTCATCAGAAAAGGTTCGCGCTTGCGTATTATATTGACGTGCAAACTTAAGCAAAAAATACTCTGCTAACTCAGGCACATCGGACTGGCGATCTTTAAGCGCTGGCATATTAATACGCAGCACATTCAATCGATAATACAAGTCTTCGCGAAATAATCCTTCGGCGACACGCTTCTCTAAATCCATATGGGTGGAGGCAATCACGCGCACATCGAGATCACGATTATATTGGTCATGGGTGATATCTAAGGTGCCTTCTTGCAGCAAATGCAGTAAGTGCCCTTGTAAGTGCAGAGGTAAATCGCCAATTTCATCAAAAAACAAGGTGCTTTTATGACACTGGCGGATTTTCCCTGGCATCTTTTCATCGCCCAGCAACGCATGCTGCATCGACTCATCGGCTAACGCCGAGCATTTCACCGACTCAAACGGCGCTTTCGCACGAGTGGATGCATGATGAATCGCTTGTGCCACTAGCTCTTTACCGGTACCGCTCTCGCCGGCGATTAACACAGACACATCGGTTGGCGCGACACGACGTACTTGATCACGCAACTTTTTCATCGCCGGGCTCGTTCCCTCTAGTCCCATATCACTGTGGTCACCGAGTTGTGGCCAGACATGGCGCTCAAGACGCAGCATACCGAGTTGGTGACCAATGGTACTCATCAGTTGCGAATTAGGAACAGGCGAAGTGAAGTAGTCAATACAGAAACTGACAATAAACTGGCAGATCGCTTCATTAGTAAGCTGATTTTCTCTCACCAAGGCTAACCAACGCACCTGCTTGTTACGGTTAACTAGCGAAGCGACACCATTGAGGCTAAAGTCGTTATGGCTGAGATCGACAATACCAATACAAGGGCCGATATCTTGTAACAATGACTGCGCAGCACGCAAATCATAGCAGCGATGACAATGCCAGCCAGCTTGCTCAAGGGTTGCCAGCCAAGGCTCATAAGCGCCACCGACCACCACGAGTGAGCTTAAGGTTTTGTCACTCCCTGCATCAAATCCCATAACACCTGCCTTACATCCAGTCTGTCATACTACTTGCCAAACAAAGCCTTATTATAAAGATGGCCGATTTTAAATCTGTCTCAATAAAGAGACATCAGCTGGACACCATAAGCATTATTTTAGTCAAATATATGAATAAACCCGACAAAATGTTGAATCTTTGACCTAAATATCGGGTATAAGGCACAAAAAAAGCGGCTCTGTGAGCCGCTTCCATGGTGGTCTTTCCAGTTTTAGCTACCTTGTTGAGGGCGCATCGCTGGGAACAAAATCACATCGCGAATGGTATGTGTATTGGTAAAGAGCATCACCAGACGATCAATGCCAATCCCCTGCCCTGCCGTTGGCGGCAAGCCATGTTCAAGCGCATTAATGTAATCGGCATCGTAATACATGGCCTCATCATCACCTGCATCTTTGGCATCAACTTGGGCTTTGAAGCGCGCATCTTGATCTTCGGCATCATTCAACTCCGAGAAGCCATTGGCCACTTCACGCCCACCCACGAAGAATTCAAAACGGTCAGTCACGAATGGGTTGTCATCATTGCGACGAGCCAATGGTGAGATATCCGCTGGGTATTCGGTAATGAAGGTCGGCTGAATTAATTGTGGCTCCGCCGTTTCACCGAAAATTTCTTCAAGTAACTGGCCAGCCGTCCAAAACGATTCGACACTGATATTCAGTGATTTCGCAATGGCGGCTAGATGATCTCGCTCTTGCACATTCTCATCGTTCAGCGCTTGAATCTCAGCATGATCAGGGTTGTACTGCTTAATCGCATCAAGCATGGTAATGCGTGGGTAAGGCCCAGCAAAATTAATCTCATGTTCGCCATAAGGCATTACAGATTGCCCCATCACTTCCAGCGCCACACGCGATAACATATCTTCGGTGAGATCCATCAGATCGTTATAGTCCGCGTACGCCATATAGAATTCCATCATGGTGAATTCTGGGTTATGGCGTGGCGATAAACCTTCGTTACGGAAATTCCGGTTCACTTCAAACACACGCTCGAAACCACCGACAACGAGACGCTTGAGGTATAGCTCAGGCGCGACACGTAGATACATGTCGATATCTAACGCATTATGATGAGTGGTAAATGGACGTGCTGTTGCCCCACCTGGGATAACGTGCATCATCGGTGTTTCCACTTCCATAAAGTGTTTTTCTACCATGTAGTTACGAATGGCGGTCACCACACTTGAACGTACTTGGAATGCGTGACGTGACTCTTCGTTGACAATCAAGTCGACATAACGTTGGCGATAACGCAGCTCTTGATCAGCCAAGCCATGGAATTTTTCTGGCAACGGACGCAATGCTTTGGTCAGTAGCTGGTAGCGCTCCATGTTGACATACAGATCGCCTTTGCCCGACTTATGCAGCGCACCATGCACGCCAATAATGTCACCAATATCTAAGCCTTGGTACTCGGCTTTCAGCGCTTTTTGTACGTCTTTCGAGGCATAGGCTTGCACACGGCCCGAGACATCTTGTACCACCATAAATGGCCCGCGCTTGGCCATAATACGGCCTGCGATCGTGACTTTGTGATCAAGTGTTTCAAGCTCGGCTTTGTCTTTATCGCCAAACTCGGCCTGTAGGTCTGCGGCAAGATGCTCACGACGGAAGTCGTTAGGATGGCCGTTTGCCTTACAATTTTCACGAATGTGATTCAGTTTGGCGCGACGCTCGGCAATCAGCTTATTTTCGTCTGGTAACTGGTCAGTCATAGAAAACCCTTTACATTAAATCGTGATTACAGGCCAGATTTGAGGCTGGCTTCAATAAATTTATCTAAATCGCCATCAAGAACGGTCTGGGTATTACGGTTTTCAACACCGGTACGCAAGTCTTTGATACGCGAATCATCCAAGACATAGGAGCGAATTTGACTGCCCCAACCAATATCCGACTTTGCATCTTCGTTGGCTTGTTTTTCCGCATTTTGCTTTTGTAGCTCAAGTTCAAACAGCTTGGCTCTTAGCTGTTTCATCGCTTGATCTTTGTTTTTGTGTTGCGAGCGATCGTTCTGACACTGCACCACGGTATTGGTCGGAATATGCGTAATACGGACCGCTGATTCTGTGGTGTTAACGTGCTGACCACCGGCCCCCGATGCACGGTAAACATCAATGCGTAAATCAGAAGGATTGATCTCGATATCAATGTCGTCATCAATTTCAGGGTACACAAACGCAGACGCAAATGAGGTATGACGGCGCCCGCCAGAATCAAACGGCGACTTACGCACTAAGCGATGTACGCCTGTCTCCGTACGTAACCATCCGTAGGCGTATTCGCCCGATATACGCACAGTCGCCGATTTAAGCCCAGCGACATCGCCTTCAGACACTTCGATAACTTCGGTTTTAAAGCCTTTCGCATCCGCCCAACGGAGGTACATGCGGAGCATCATGTTGGTCCAATCTTGCGCTTCTGTGCCGCCAGACCCTGCTTGCAAGTCAATATAGCTATCGGATGCATCATGCTCGCCAGAGAACATACGACGGAATTCAAGCTTAGTGAGCTTTGCTTCAAGGTCAGCCAACTCAGGCTCAACTTCATCAAAGGTTTCTTGATCGTCTTCTTCGACCGCCAGCATCAACAGCTCGTTGACCTCTTCGCCCCCTTGGGTCAAGTGATCGATGGTTTCAACCACTGCCTCCAGTGAAGCACGCTCTTTACCCAGCGCTTGGGCACGTTGTGGTTCATTCCATACGTCGGGTTGTTCTAATTCGGCATTAACTTCTTCTAGACGCTCTTTTTTAGCATCGTAGTCAAAGATACCCCCGAAGGACATCGGTGCGTTCAGCGATATCCGCGAGGCGATTTTTGATTGGATTAATCTCAAACATGGTCAAGCATCTTCATTATTTGCGGAAATTTAACCGCCGAATTTTAGCGAATTGTCGCGCTAATAAACAGGGCGTGATGGAAAAAGCCGCACAATTAAGCCGGCTCAAGGTAAGAAACAATCAGCTGAGCACTGCGATTACCACGAAACTCATTGATATCCAGTCGATAAACGAGGTGAAGCGTTTTGACACTGGGATCCGGCCAGCGACGCACATCCACGTTAAATGCGATCGCATCTATCATGGTGCCACCACCTTCAGGCTCAACCATCAATTTTAAGTGTTTTCCTCCCACCAGCTTTTGCTGTAATACATGAAAGTTGCCATCGAACTGCGGCTCTGGAAAACCTTGTCCCCAAGGTCCGCCAGATTGAATGATCTCGGCAGTCTCTATCCCCAGCTCATGGCTTTGCAGCGCGCCGTCGCTCAATAATACCCCTTTCAGATCATCCTCACTGACCTGCTCGCGCACCTGCGCATCAAACTGCTTGGCGAACGTATCAAACTGTGCTTCGTCGATGGTCAGTCCCGCGGCCATGGCATGGCCGCCAAACTTTTTAATTAACCCGGGATTGAGCGTATCTATCCTATCTAGCGTGTCACGCATATGTAAGCCGGGAATCGAGCGTGCCGATCCTTTGATCAGCCCCTCGCCACCGTCGGCAAAGGCGATCACCGGACGATGAAATTGATCTTTTAAGCGCGACGCGAGAATGCCAATGACACCCTGGTGCCAATCGCGCTGAAATAAGGCCAGTCCCACCGGTAAATCTTGCTCAGAGTGTTCGGCAATCAAGCGCTCGCACCAAGCCACGGCTTCTTGCTTCATACCTTGTTCGATATCTTTACGCGTTTGATTTAACGCATCCAGCTCGGACGCCATCCGTCTGGCCGCATGGATGTTGTCGCACAGTAATAGCTCTACCCCGAAGGCCATGTCATCTAACCGTCCTGCCGCATTGATCCTGGGCCCTAACGCAAAACCAAAATCACTGGCGACCAGTGTTGCCATATTGCGATTGGCGACCTCGATCAAGGCTTGAATCCCTGGCCGACAACGACCTGCTCGGATCCGCTGTAACCCTTGATGAACAAGAATGCGGTTGTTGCTATCAAGCGCCACCACATCCGCCACCGTGCCGAGTGCGACTAAATCGAGTAGCTCAGCCAGATTAGGGATAGCCAAACCTTGTTGCGTAAACCAACCTTGGTCACGCAAGTGCGCACGCAAGGCAAGCATTAAATAAAACGCGACCCCGACCCCTGCTAACGCTTTAGAGGGAAAGTGGCAGTCATCTAAATTCGGGTTGACCATCGCATCCGCATTCGGCAGTTGATCGCCGGGCAAATGATGATCGGTTACCAATACGTGCATACCGAGGGCTTTGGCATGGGCAACACCTGCTAATGAAGATACGCCGTTATCGACGGTCATAATCAGTTCTGCGCCTCGCTCAGCGGCTTGATCAACCACCTCTGGGCTCAAGCCATAACCATCATCAAAGCGATTGGGCACCAAATAATCTACGCGTGTCGCGCCCATCATACGCAGTGCTTTCACTGATAGCGCCGATGAAGTCGCGCCATCAGCATCAAAATCTCCAACGATTAAAATAGACCGATGGGCCGCCAAGGCTTCGGCAAGCAAGTGTACGGCGGTATCGATCCCTTTGAGCGCTTGATATTGATGGAGCCCCGCTGCGCTGCGATTTAGCTCGCTATCTGTTTGTAGCCCACGGTGCGCATATAAACGCTGTAAGAGCGGAGGAATGGCATCGCTGAATGCTGGCGTGACTGACGGCGCCCGTCTTTTTATTTCTATCATGAAGTGATTACCAATTTGCGGATTAACCTCGAGGATGATGCGCTTGATGAAGCTGTTTCAAACGCTCCGTCGCCACATGGGTATAAATTTGCGTCGTTGAAAGATCACTGTGTCCCAACAACATCTGGACTACCCGCAAATCCGCACCATGATTAAGCAGGTGGGTCGCGAAAGCATGTCGAAGGACGTGTGGAGATAAATCATCGGTCTCAATACCGGCCAGTTGAGCATAATATTTAATTCGATGCCAAAAAGTTTGTCGTGTCATTTGCCGCGCGCGTTTACTCGGAAAAAACACATCGGTGCTGGTTTGGCCCAATAAGACGGGACGACTGTGAGCTAAATACTGTTCGAGCCAATCCACCGCCGATTCACCCATCGGTACTAACCGCTCTTTATCGCCCTTCCCTGAGACACGCACGACACCTTGGCGAAGGCTCACGGTTTCAGTGGTGAGTTCAATTAATTCGGTTACACGTAGCCCGGTGGCATAGAGTAGCTCTAGCATCGCTTTATCTCGCAACTCTAACGGATCGCGCGTGTTCGGTGCCTCTAATAAATCGTCGATCTGCGCTTCAGTTAGATCTTTTGGCAATCGTTTAGGTTGTTTGGGACTTATCAGCGTCGCACTCGGATCGTCGGGACGCAACTTCTGACGGTATACATATTGAAAAAGCCGACGTAATGCCGACACCATTCGGCTGCGAGAGCTGGACTGGTAGCCTTGTTCGTGTAACCAATACTGATAATCTTGTAAATCTTGCTTACTCACTGCCACCAATGCACGACGGTCGAGCCAGTGACAAAGCTTGAGTAAGTCGGCACGATAGGAATTTAAGGTATTCTCGGATAACCCGCGTTCCATCCACATGGCGTCCAGGAACTGTTCGATTAATTCAATGTTTTTATTCACGTTCAGCCTGCTTGGTTATAAATCGGAAAATACGTGGTTTGCCGGGATAGGGACGGCCAACATTATACAAAATGTCGCCAGCCCTTGCTGGATCAAATTGCCGTTCAACAGGTAAACTGCCCGCATGATAAACAACAGAGTCGCGCTATGAAAATCGGTCTTTTTTATGGCTCTACCACCTGCTACACCGAAATGGCCGCGGAAAAAATCCGTGATTTTATCGGTGACGATCTGGTCGAGCTCCACAATGTTAAAGAAACGCCGCTCGCCAAGATGGCAGACTATGACTTACTACTGCTAGGCATTTCCACCTGGGATTTCGGCGAACTCCAAGAAGACTGGGAAGCCGTTTGGCAAGATATTGATAGCTTGCAGCTAAACGATAAAGCCATCGCCCTGTTCGGTTTAGGGGATCAGGAAGGCTACGCGGAATGGTATCTCGATGCCATGGGCATGCTTCATCAGCAGTTGCAAGGTTGTGGCGCGCAGTTTATTGGCTACTGGCCTACCGCAGGCTACCGCTTTGATGCATCCAAGGCGGTGACGGAGGATGGTAAACAGTTTGTCGGCTTAGCCCTCGATGAAGACAGCGAATACGATCTCAGTGATGAGCGCATTCAAACCTGGTGCGAGCAAGTGCTGGTAGAATATCAGGCAATGCTTTAGCGCGCACTGCGTGCAATCAATCCGACGCTGAACACTTGCTAAACGTGAGCGCTTGAATCGCCTAGGCGGTGATAGAGTTACCACTACCATAATAAAAAAACCGCGCTACTTGGCGCGGTTTTTTTATCTTAATGCAAGGCGATTACGCTTCGGCTAAGGCCGAGTCTCGGGCGCCAACAAACTTGGCCACCACCATGGCGACTAACGTCGGCAGTAACCACGCCATACCGACATCAAACAATGGCAAGAAGTTGAAGGTGCTCATATCGACTCCCATTACTTTTACCGCATCGAGTAAGCTAAATACCAAGGCAACGCCCATCACTAAACGATAACCCAGTGCTGGATTCGGCAACCAGCGACGAATAAAGGTCAAGCCAATCAGGGCAATCGCGACGGGGTATAAAGCGAACAACACCGGAACGGAAATGGCGATTAACTGCTTTAGGCCAACATTGGCAACCACGGCACAGACGGTTGCCACCACTACCACCCAGCGGCGGTATGTCCATGAAGTCAGTGAGCTAAAATAGTCTGCACATGCGCTGACCAAGCCAATTACCGTGGTCAAACACGCCAAACCGATGATGGCGGCAAGGATCATTTGTCCAACCGGACCAAACAGCGCATCCACATAGGCGGCCATGATTTCGCCACCGTTTTGTGTCCCCTGTGCCACCACACTCGCGGTTGAGCCTAAATAAAACAAGGAAACATAGACAAACGCTAAGCCTGCGGCAGCAATAATGCCGGCGTAAATCAGATACATGCAGGTCGCTTTGTTGTCTTCAATACCTTTTTTGCGGATAACATCGACAATCAACATACCAAACATCAAGGCGGCGAAGGTATCCATGGTGTTATACCCTTCAAGAAAACCGGTCGTCAGCGCATTCTCAACGTAACTTCCTTGCGCGGCGGCCACCTCACCTTGTGGATTAACAATCACCGCGATCGCCAAGATCGCTAATGCCGCAAATAATAAAGGCGTCAAGAATTTACCGATCGTGTCGATCAGTTTTCCTTGCGAAAGAGAGAAAAACATCGCGGCAGCGAAAAAGACAACAGAAAACGCACCCAGCTCAAGCTGTCCAGGCGATGACAAAAAAGGCTTAAAACCAATCTCGTAAGCGACCAATCCGGCACGAGGCGCCGCAAAAGCCGGGCCAATGATAATAAAAATCAACACTGCCATCAGGGTCGCGACACCGGTTGGCAAATCACGAGTGAGCCCTTTCCAGCCCCCTCCTGCGATGGCAACGGCGATAATACCAATCAGCGGAAGACCGACGGCAGTGATCAAAAATCCGATCATGGCGGCGGTGTAATGGTCGCCAGCTAACATGCCAGCTTGTGGTGGAAAGATTATATTTCCCGCGCCTAAGAAAAAGGCAAAGGTCATAAAACCTAACGCTAAAATATCTACTAATTTTAAACGTTTAGTCACGATGAATACCTACAGCTTTAGAGGGTGTTTGCAAATGAATAATCTTTCGCCCATCTGAAACGCTGATTTATAATATTTTGTTTCAGACGATAGGCGGAATGCAGAATAATGAACAAGTTCCCTGTCACAGTAAAGGCATTGGCAAAAAACCTTGTGATCTTCTGCTTTAGCAATAACAATCAGCTCAATAAACTGGCTAAATAATTATCTCTGGCATTTTTCAATAACGATATCTTGCAACACTCTGATCACATTAAAGCAAAAAATGCTATCGGCTTGCTGACCAAACTACGGAGACACTGAGCATCTTGTGAGTCAATTTCGATTTAAACAGTTCACGATTGAACACAGTAACTGTGGCATGAAAGTCAGTACCGACGGGGTGCTGTTAGGGGCGTGGGCCGAACCGAATCAGGCACAACACAGTTTAGATATAGGGACTGGCACCGGATTATTAGCCCTTATGTTGGCACAACGTTTTCCTAACCTGGCAATGACAGCCGTCGACTATGACGTGTCAGCGTTTCACTGTGCATACGACAATGTGGCAAGGTCACGGTTTGTGGATCAAATTCAGGTACAACAGACCGATATCAACACCTATCGCAGCCCGCATCTATGGCCTCACATTGTGTGTAATCCGCCGTATTTTACCAGTGGTATTTCATCAAAAAACAAGCAACGTGCGATCGCCAGACACACGCAAACGCTTAGCCATGAAGATTTAGTTCACTGCTTGGCTCGTCTTTTAACGCCAACAGGATGTGCTGATCTGATTTTACCCCTCAAAGAAGCCGAGGCGTTGATCGAACAGGCCGCTGAATGTGGTCTCTACTTACGCCGCTATGTCCGCGTGAAGCCTAGCTCGAATAAACCGCCATCACGATTATTGTTCACTTTAAGTCCCACGACGGGCACGCTAAGATCTGATACGATCACCGTGCGTGATCAACATGGCGACTACACCCAAACGTTTGCCGCCTTGACGCGCGCGTTTTATCTCAAATTGCCGTAAGCAAAACATCGCAGTGTAGGACAACCCGTATTGGTGATGACGCGCTGCCTATTTACACCATTTGCGTCTATAATGCCGCGCTTAACTATCCTTGGAGAATTACCCTGTGCGAAGCTTTGCCGAACTAGAGCTGGATCCTGAACTGCTCAGTGCACTCGACGATATGGGCTATCAGCGCCCAACGCTTATCCAATCGGAGGTCATCCCCCATGGTATGGATGGGCGCGACATCCTCGCGTCGGCACCAACCGGAACGGGAAAAACCACGGCTTTTTTGCTGCCAATGCTGCAGCACTTGTTAGATTTCCCACGGCAAAAGCCAGGACCAGGCCGCGTGCTTATTCTGACCCCCACGCGTGAACTGGCAATACAAGTCGCTGATGAAGCGCGTGCATTAGCCAAAAACACAAGTCTAAAGGTGTTCACCATTACGGGCGGGATTTCGTATCAAGAGCACGCCGAGCAATTGGGAAAAACCCAGGATATTGTCGTCGCGACCCCAGGTCGCTTAATGGAGTACATCGAGGCAGAGCGTTTCGATTGTCGCGCCGTTGAGTGCCTTATTCTCGATGAAGCAGATCGCATGTTGGATATGGGCTTTGCCAATACGGTCAATCGCCTATCTGATGAGTGCCAACGTCGTCGTCAGACCATGCTATTTTCAGCAACACTTGAAGGTCGCGGGGTTAGCGGATTCACTGACAGTCTTTTGGACGAGCCAGAGTTAATCGATGTCACTCCTCCTCGCCGTGAACGCAAAAAAATCACCCAGTGGTATTACCGTTGTGACGACTTCAATCATAAACGCGCGCTACTCAAAGCCATTGTGAACGATCAAGCGGCGCGCGCGATTGTCTTCATAAAAACACGTGAACGCTTGGCGGAACTTCGCGAGTATATGCAGTCACAACAACTCGAATGCGCCTGGATTCAAGGTGAAATGCAACAAGCCAAACGCAATAATGCCATCAGCCGTTTTAGTGAGGGAAAAGTGCGTATTCTCCTCGCGACCGATGTGGCCGCTCGCGGCATTGATGTGCCTGATATAACCCACGTGATTAACTACGATCTTCCGCGGACTGCCGATGTGTATTTACACCGTATTGGTCGCACAGCACGCGCGGGTAAGAAAGGATCTGCCATTTCGCTGGTTGAGGCCCACGATCAGCCCATGATGGATCGGATCACCCGTTATATGGATGAAGATATCAAAGAGCGAACCATTGATGGTTTGAAGCCAAAACATAAAAAAGCAGAGCACAAAAAGAAAAAAAAGAAGCAAAGCGATAAAAAGACAACCACAGCTAAAAAGCCCAAAAAACGCAAATAGATTTAGACATCCATCCGTCACACTGACTGGCTGAAATATAAGGATTTACTCAAGGAGGCCCTACACGGTCTCCTTTTTTTCGCCTGTCACGTCCATTTTACTGCACACTAAACGATCAATTTCACACATCACGCAATGCAATGACACAAAATATTAACAATTGAGCTGCAAATCAGTTTAAGATGCTAGCCGCGATTACAATAAAACATGATGCAAACACAGTAGAAGGAACTCACTATGCAATCGTTTGTCGATTTCTTAAATAGCATCATATGGAGCCCAGTGCTGATCTACACCTGCCTAGGTGCAGGACTGTTCTACTCCATATTGACACGTTTTGTGCAAGTCCGTCATTTCTCCGAGATGTGGCGACTGCTTTTTTCTGGGAAAAGTTCGGAAAAAGGGATCTCTTCATTCCAAGCGCTCGCCGTTTCCCTTTCTGGTCGTGTCGGTACCGGTAATATTGCCGGTGTGGCAGCAGCGATCGGTTTTGGCGGTCCAGGCGCTGTTTTTTGGATGTGGGTTGTTGCCTTCTTAGGGGCAGCAACGGCATTCACCGAGTCAACCCTAGCGCAGATTTATAAAGAAGAAGACAACGGTGAGTTCCGCGGTGGGCCAGCGTATTATATTGAAAAAGCGATGGGGCAAAAATGGTATGCCATTCTTTTTGCACTCGCGACACTCCTCGCTTGTGGCGTCATGTTGCCGGGCGTACAGTCGAATGCCATTGGTAATGCCGTTGAAACCGCCTTTGGCTCAGGTGCTATGGTTGATACCGCCATGTTTGGCGCACTCGAGGTGTCTAAAATCATCACCGGCGCCTTTATTTCTGTCGTACTGGGTTTCATTATTTTTGGTGGTGTGAAGCGTATCGCCCACTTTACCCAGATCGTCGTGCCATTTATGGCGCTGGCGTACATTATTATCGCCTTCGTCATCATTTTGCTCAACATCAGCGAAGTACCTACCGTGTTTGCCATGATTGTTGGCGATGCCTTCACACCAATGGCCGGTGCTGGCGCAGCAATCGGTTGGGGGGTGAAACGTGGGGTTTACTCTAACGAAGCCGGTCAGGGAACAGGCCCTCATGCCGCCGCTGCTGCGAACGTTGAGCACCCAGCTCAGCAAGGTTTGGTGCAGTCGTTCTCCGTGTATATTGATACGCTATTGGTCTGTTCAGCCACCGCATTTATGATCATCATTACCGGTGCTTACAATGTGCACGGTGCCGGTGACGCCTTTATCGTACAAAACTTAGCCTCATCGGTGGCAGCCAATAGCCCTGAGTTTACTCAGCTTGCCATTGAAGCGGCGATGCCTGGACTGGGCAAACCCTTTATCGCGTTTGCACTTTTCTTCTTCGCCTTTACTACC
Source organism: Salinivibrio sp. MA440 (assembly GCF_001996265.1). NCBI lineage: Bacteria > Pseudomonadati > Pseudomonadota > Gammaproteobacteria > Vibrionales > Vibrionaceae > Salinivibrio > Salinivibrio sp. MA440. The sequence goes on along the minus strand of NZ_MUFI01000035.1, from coordinate 23,027 downwards.
ATTCTTGCCTACTACTACATTGCGGAAACCAACATTGCGTACCTACGTCGCACGTTTAAAGTGCCTGGTATGATGTTTGTACTGAAACTGGTGCTGATGTCCGCGGTATTCTATGGTTGTGTTCGTAGTGCTAACCTCGCTTGGGCATTTGGTGACGCTGGCGTTGGCTTAATGGCTTGGCTCAACATTGTCGGTATCATCATCATCTTCTTCATGTCCAAACCGGCGATGAAGGCGTTGAAAGACTATGAAGAGCAGCAAGCCCAAGGGGTTGAAACTTACACCTTTGATCCCGTCAAACTGGGGATCACAAATGCTGACTACTGGGAGCAGCGCTTGGCGCGTCGCAATGGTACTCAGGACAGCCAAGCAACAGATGCAGATGGAAAGCCGATTAATCCAACCGCGTAATCCATCCTAAAGCGATAAAATACAGGGCGCCTTAGAGGGCGCCCTTTTTTATGGGTATAGCGGTAATGCCGTGCGCATTACGTATTACAGGCTTAGTCTTCTAAACGAAAAATAATATCGACTTGATCGCGTATCTGCATAGTCGCATCCTGATAGGTCGCTGCCACTTCAGCACTGTCACTACGCATTTGTGCGTTCATCATCACCGGGCGCGGATGACTTGAGCGGTAGCGCACTTGCCAAACGCCATCAATGCGCATCCCCAGGCTTTTAGCCAAGGCATCTGCTTTATCTTTTGCGTCGTTAACAGCAGCCTCGCGCGCCTTGTCTTTAAGCGCCAACTGTTCGCTACTGGTTAGCTGTACCTGTCGGATACGGTTGATCCCCTCCCCCAACGCACCATCTAGCACTGCATTCAATTTGTCTAGCTGATTTAGCGTCACCGTCACCTGTCGTTCGGCACGATAACCTATCAGTTCAGGCGCTTTGTCTTTTGTGTGTTGATAACGTGGAGATAGCTGGATATGGGCGCTCTCTATCTGATCACGTTTCACACCTTGTTTTGCCAGCCGTTCGATAAAAGCAGCAACCGCTTTATCTGATGCGCTTTTTGCTGCTTTGGCGGTTTTTCGCTCAGTGACCACGCCAACATCAATATTGGCCATATCAGGCGCTGCCGTGATTTCCCCAACACCTGTGATCTCTAAATGAGGAAAATCGATGTTGGCCATCACCGCCGGGGAAATAACCAACGCGCCGGTGAGCCATATTATTGCTTTAAACTTACGCATCATCTCTCCTTTTATGGATTCAAAATATCATGAGGTTACAGGTCAGACTCTTTTATCAGCGAAAGACTCCCTCGCTTAGGTCAAGTTTATGTTAAAACCCGATCAACGCCATTTATGACTCGGCACAAACCTGTGTGTGATCGGCAATTTCTCTTCTTGCCCCCGTATCCGTTACATGATGAAGAAAATTCGGTTCCCTTTCCGGGTCGCTCTGCTTAAAGTGAGGGGAATGACACGAGATAAAAGGAATAGACCGTGAGCAGTTTTTTAGTCGCACTTCAAGGCTTAGGATTAAGTCTCACCATGATTATCCCCATTGGCGCGCAAAACGCCTATGTGATTAACCAAGGGATCAGCCGTGAACACCATATGATCACTGCATCCATTTGCTTTGTCTGCGATATTGTCTTGATCTCGACAGGTATCTTCGGTGGAGGCGCTTTATTAGCGAGCTATCCTTTATTGCTGAATACGATAACTATCGCTGGCATCGCGTTTCTCAGTGTGTATGCGTGGCAGTTTATACAAAGTGCGCGTCAGCAACATCAGGAAGACGACTTAACAGTACCGAGCATGAGCCGCGGGCGCCGAGCAGTGATCATTGGTGCGCTTGCGGTGACCTTGCTTAACCCGCATGTTTACCTTGATACCGTGGTGGTGTTAGGGGCGATTGGCGGCCAGTTTGCATTCGATGAGCGAATTGCCTTTACGATCGGCGCGCTGATGGGGTCATGTTTATGGTTTTATGGCTTATCCGCAGGAGCTGCCCGCTTATCGCCTTGGCTGTCGACGCCATCGATACGTCGATTACTCGACCTGTTAATGGCCAGTATGATGATCTTTGTTGCCGGCAAACTGGCGTTCGGTCTTTATGCACGCTTGCTCGCCAGTTAAGCCATGGGAATGGATGCGGCACACTTACCGCACCCATACCAGTGAAAACCAATAGACTGCTTACGCTTGGCTCTCACCGCGCTCGAAATGAACACTCATTTGCGGGAAAGGGATTTCAATACCGTTTGCGTCCAGCGCTTCTTTGATGGTCGGCAGGAGCTCAAAATACACACTCCAGTAATCTTCTGTTTTCACCCAAGGTCGAACGACGAAGTTCACCGATGAGTCGGCCAATGTCATCACCGCCACATTAGGCTCAGGATCTTTTAGAATAAGCGGATGCTGCGTCACAATATCGGTTAACACCGCTTTGGTTTTCTTCAAATCCGCGCTGTACGCCACACCAATGGTTAAATCAATGCGACGTGTCGCATGCTTAGAATAGTTAGTGATAGGGCTGCTGATCACTGAACCATTCGGCACCACCACCATTTTGTTGTCAGGGGTAGTCAGCACGGTAGAGAAAATTTGTATCGACTCGACAGAGCCTGCAACACCTGCCAGCTCGACATAATCCCCTGATTTAAAGGGGCGAAACATCACAATCAAGACGCCAGCGGCAAAGTTAGCTAACGATCCTTGTAAGGCCAAACCGACGGCTAAACCAGCAGCACCAAGAATCGCAATCACAGAAGCGGTTTGTACGCCAACACGGCTGAGTGCCGCAATCAGCACGATGATAAAAAGCAAGTATCGAACCAAGCCATGGATGAACTCAACCACCGCATTGTCCATATTACGCTTGCGCATCACTCCCGCCATGGAATTGGCGAGCCCTTTTACCACCATGTTACCGATCACTAAAATCAATAATGCTGAGACAATATTGACCCCATATTGAATCAATAAATCTTGGTTGTTGGTGAGCCATGTTTGTGCCCACTTCGCCCCTTCTACCACCGTGTTCTCTTCACTCATTCCTTTTTCCCTCTATGATTGGAATAAATCATAACCTAATAGTAACAGGCTTTTACCCTCCGCTGTCTATCTTCGCGTCTTCGTTCAGTGAACGCGGCATCACCATATATAAAAAAAGCCCGCCAAATATGGCGGGCTCATGTCTTCTTGTGCTATCAGTACTGTAACTTACAGTACGTCAACCGCGTTAAGATCTTTAAAGGCTTGCTCAAGACGTGCAACCATTGATTCTTGACCTTTACGCAACCATACGCGTGGATCGTAGAATTTTTTGTTTGGCTGATCATCACCTTTCGGGTTACCGATTTGGCTTTGCAGATAACCTTCGTTGTCTTGATAATACTGACGGATACCATCCCATGTTGCCCACTGGGTATCGGTATCGATGTTCATTTTGATCACGCCATAGCCAATAGACTCTTGAATCTGCGCTTCTGAAGAGCCCGAACCGCCATGGAAGACGAAGTTTAGGCCATTGGTCGGTAGACCAAATTTCTCTGAGCAGTAAGCTTGTGATTCACGTAGGATTTCTGGCTTAAGTACCACGTTACCTGGCTTATAAACACCGTGAACGTTACCGAATGAAGCGGCAATGGTGAAGCGAGGGCTTACAGCAGACAGTTTTTCGTATGCGTACGCCACTTCTTCTGGCTTGGTGTAAAGGTCAGCGGTATCAACATCGCTGTTATCCACGCCGTCTTCTTCACCACCAGTAATGCCCAGTTCGATTTCCAGCGTCATGCCCATTTTGTCCATGCGCGCCAGGTATTCGGCACAGATTTCCATGTTCTCTTCCAGTGACTCTTCAGACAGGTCAATCATGTGAGAAGAGAACAGTGGCTTGCCGTGTTCTTTAAAGAAAGCTTCACCGGCATCAAGCAGACCGTCGATCCACGGTAGCAGTTTTTTCGCTGCGTGGTCAGTATGCATAATCACTGGCACACCATACACTTCAGCCATCGCGTGAACGTATTTCGCACCGGCAACAGCGCCTTTAATTTGCGCTTCTTGACCGTCTAGCTTCAGGCCTTTGCCTGGGAAGAAGCCTGCACCACCGTTAGAGAATTGAATAACCACTGGCGCTTTTACTTTCGCCGCAGCTTCCATTACAGCATTGATAGAGTCAGTGTTTACAACGTTAACCGCTGGCAACGCGAACTTGTTCTCTTTAGCAACTTCAAATACTTTCTGAACATCATCGCCAGAGATAACGCCAGGTTTTACAAAATCAAAAACTTTAGACATGGCTCTTGTCCTATTAAATCGGGTTGTCTTTGCTGAACTGAGTAAAGATGCGCATCGGCACCCTTATCAATACGGTGCAATCGTTTACGACTCGGCCTATTGTAGTCAAACGAAAGCAAAAACGGGAGACATCACTCCCGTTTTATCGTCGGATTTATGCGTCTTTCGCACGCGCTTCCAGCATTTCTACCGCTGGAAGTGGTTTGCCTTCAACAAACTCAAGGAAGGCGCCGCCGCCGGTTGAGATGTAAGACACATCGGCTTTAATGCCAAATTTATCAATTGCAGCCAAGGTATCACCACCGCCTGCAACCGAGAAGCCTTCAGACTCAGCGATTGCTTTTGAAATCCCTGCAGTGCCTGCTTCGAAGTTCTTAAACTCGAAAACACCCACTGGGCCATTCCAAAGAATGGTTTTGGCATTTTTCAAGATGTCAGCCAGTGCTTGGGTAGATTCTGGCCCTAAGTCGAAGATCATGTCATCGTCTTGCACGTCTTCAACACGCTTGATTTCAGCCTCTGCATTTTCATCAAACGCTTTGGCACACGCAACGTCGGTCGCAACAGGGATATGGCACTCTTCCATCAAAGATTTCGCCGTATCCACCAAATCTGCTTCATAAAGCGATTTGCCCACATTGTGGCCGTCCGCTGCAATAAAGGTGTTGGCAATACCACCACCGACAACCAGTTGGTCTGCAACGGTAGACAGTGATTTCAAAACGGTCAGTTTGGTCGACACTTTTGATCCACCCACAATCGCCACCATTGGGCGAGCAGGGTTATCCATTGCTTTACCAAGCGCGTCTAGTTCGTTCGCCAGTAATGGTCCGGCACATGCGATCGGTGCATGCGTGCCCACACCATGGGTTGATGCTTGCGCGCGGTGCGCAGTACCAAAGGCGTCCATCACAAAAATATCGCACAGTGCGGCGTACTTTTTAGACAGTGCTTCGTCGTTCTTCTTCTCGCCTTTATTAAAGCGAACGTTTTCTAGCACGACGAGCTCACCGGCGTTCAGTTCAAGACCGTCTAAGTAATCTTTAGCCAGGCTAACGTTGCAGTCTAGCGCGTCGTCAAGATAGTTCACGACAGGTTGCAGTGAGTATTGGTCTTCAGGTTGTCCTTCTTCAGGACGCCCCAAGTGAGAGGTCACCATCACTTTCGCACCGGCTTCTAAGCAGTGTTTGATGGTAGGCAATGACGCCAAAATACGTGCGTCAGAGGTAACTTTACCGTCTTTTACCGGCACGTTCAGATCCGCACGGATAAAGACACGCTTTCCGGCAAGATCTAAGTCGGTCATCTTAATTACAGACATAGGGTCCTCTCTATAAGGTTGCAAATTGAAACTGACTTAATCAGGGCGACCCCCTTGCGTTAACGCGCTCATTGCGCCATCGCCAAGGTGGTATCCAACATTCGGTTGGCAAAGCCCCACTCGTTGTCGCACCAAACCAACGTTTTTATCAGCTGATGATTACTCACCCGCGTTTGCGACCCATCGACAATGGCACTGTGTGAGTCGTGGTTGAAGTCTATCGACACCAAGGGCGCTTCGGTATAATCCAGTATACCGTCTAATGTACATCGAGATGCGGTTTGCAGAGCTTGATTTACGTCATTAACTTTCACTTTAGTACGTACAGTGACACTTAAATCCATAGCTGTCACGTTTATCGTCGGCACACGCACAGAAATCGCTTCGAACTTGTCAGAAAATTTCGGAAAAATCCTACCGATCCCAACATGTAATTTGGTATCGACAGGAATGATAGACTGGCTAGCCGTGCGTGTGCGACGAAGATCGGAATGGTAGGCATCGATCACCTGCTGATCATTCATTGAAGAGTGAATGGTGGTGATGGTGCCAGACTCAATACCAAAGTGCTCATCCAGCGCTTTAATCACCGGCACAATGCAGTTTGTGGTACAAGAGCCATTGGAGACAATACGATCGTCTGTCGTCAATGCCTCGTGATTGACGCCATATATCACGGTTCGGTCGACATCTTGGCTCGCAGGGTGTGAAAACAAGACTTTTTTAGCGCCAGCGGCAATGTGTGCTTCGCCGTCTTCACGGGTACCAAATTTACCCGTACAGTCTAAGACAATATCGACATCAAGATCACGCCAAGGTAACAGTTGTAATTCCGGTAAGTGAAGAAGGCGAATGCTGTCGGTGGCGACAAACAAATGTTCTTGATTGTAAGAAACAGGCCAACCGAATCGACCGTGGCTCGAGTCATACTGGAGCAGATGCGCCATCGCTTCCGGCTCGGCGAGTTCATTAATCGCCACCACTTGAATGCGATCGTGCTTACCGCTCTCGTACAGGGCACGCAATACGCTGCGCCCTATGCGGCCAAATCCATTAATTGCGACTCTGAGTGCCATGTCCATCGGTGCTTGTTTGACGATGGTACACAGTGTATCTCAAGCACGTAAAAGACGCACGTATTGTGTGAGTCTTCTCACGCGAGTTGAGAACAAAGCGTAGTAAAAAAAACGCCCGTCCGGTGAAAGTCCGAGACGGGCGTGGCAGTGTGATGGCGGCTGCAATCGATGCAGCAAGACCATCCTTTATTGTGACTTAGAAGCTGATATTCATGCCTAACCAATATCGGCGCTCATCACTGATATAGCCGTAATCCTCATAATCACGTTCTTTGTCTAATAGATTATAAACCGCACCTTGAAGCTCAATGGCGTCGCTGAGCTGATAGTTCATCCCAGCGTCCACCAAGGTGTAGCTCGGCTCTATATTGCTTCGAGAGGATGGACCTTCAACAGGATCCATTTCTTCGCCACGGTAGGTCGCGCTGACCCAAGGGCTCAACCGCTCGGTGGCTTGCCAGTTTACTTCGCCATACGCGAGCTGCTGAGGAATTTGATTCAGAGGTTGACCTTTATACGCACCGGTCTTCTGCTCCGAATCGGTGTAGGTATAACTGGCGCTGATATCAATGGTGTCAGTCACGGGAGCAGATACATTGGCCTCTATGCCTTGGGTAACGGCTTCATCAACATTGATTCGATAAGTTGGATCTGAGCCAAACCGATTGGGACCGTCGGTACACACGGAAGCCGGGCAGGTCACACGGGTGATCTTATCTTTAAAGTCATTATGGAATACTGTTAACGAGCCACTGACTCCGGTGTCGCCTTGATAGTTAATACTCACTTCTGAGTTCACAGACGTTTCAGGTTCCAGGTCGGCGTTACCATAGATATTACCGCCACGACTCACTTGCGCCCAATTCGGCGCAATTTCTCGCAGTTGTGGTGAACGGAATCCGGTCGCGACCCCACCCTTCACTATCCAGCTATCGGTGAGCTGATAAACACCATACAGGCGTGGACTGGCGTGATAATCATAGTTTTCATCATGATCAACACGTAGGCCTAGCGTCACGCTAAATGGGTCAATCACTCGCCATTCATCCTCCACAAACAAGGCGGCCTGAGTATTGTCAATTTCAGTTTGGCTCGATGCTTGATTAGAGGAAAAGTCTTCCAGTTCGGCATGGGTCACCGAGCCGCCAACCGTCAAAGTGTGTGTGTCAAAATCACGGATCAGACGGGTTTTAAACTCGGTGTTGTTAATCGTCATCTCACGACTTTTATTGCGGCTTTGCTCGTGCTGTAGGTGTGAGTCTGACCAGCCCCACGTCCAATGCCCTTCATGGCCGAGCGCTACCGATTGTCGCCGATATTCATTATTGCTGTTTTCACAACCGCCTCGACAACCCTCGGTCGGCACGGTTTTACCCATTTGGCCATTGCGCTCTTGCGAGCTCGCGCCTAAGTCCAGGGTCCATTGTTGAAAATCGCTGGCATCATAGGTCAACGAGGTTGATAGGCTGCGTAAAGATTTATCCTCGTAACCGAAAGTAATGTCGTCTTCTTGACGTTGAACCGTTTGGCCCGATACCTTCATACCCAGCTTATCGCTTAGGGCGCCAGAAAGGTAAAAGTTGGCACTTTGTTCATCGCCTGATGCGCGTTTTTCTTGTAATAACGTACTCAGCTGCACATTACCGTGCCACTCTTGCTGGTTACGACGCGTAATAATGTTAATCACCCCACCAATGGCATCAGAGCCATACAATGTCGACATCGGCCCGCGAATCACCTCAATACGCTCAATCGCTTGCAAAGGCGGCAGCCAACCTTGCTCAATGCCGGGTCCGTCGCTATTTGGGCGTGTTTCACGACTGGTGGTACGCTTTCCATCCACCAGCATCAGGGTATATTTTGACCCCATACCGCGAATGCTTATATCCGTGGTATCGCCACCGCCTGTCACGACCACGCCAGGAATGCGTTTTAAGGCATCCGTGACATCTCGATAATAACGACCTTCTAGTTGGTCACGGCTAATCACACTGATACTTGCTGGCGCCTTTGCTGTGGCTTGCTCAAATCCTGAGGCCGTGATGACCATGGTTTCAGTATTTTGATCGACCGCTTCAGCCGCATGAATGGCACTTAAGGGGATACCGGCTAATACCATCCCAACTACGCAGGGACGAAGACAACTGGACATAATCAACTCCATTCTGTGATAATGATTATCGTTTATTAACTGATAATTATTCACATCTAAGTCAAGGCAACTAGTGGCAAAACAGGAACACTTCGTTCCAGTGATAGAACGACGTCATAGTCACCAAACGACAGGTGTGGACTTTCAACGGAATCAAAAAGGACGATTATGCAGGACTTCTCCTCTATTCGTGCATTTGTTGCTTTATGCCAACATCAAAGCCTAACGGCGGCCGCGAAAGCACTGGGACAGCCCAAATCAACTCTCAGTCGTCGTTTAGCGCAGCTCGAGACAGATATGGGGCAGTCACTGACACAACGGCAAGGAAACCGGCTAGTGTTAACCAAAGCAGGCGAGATATTCTCCCGTTACTGCCAACAAATGCTCGATTTGGTCGAGGAAAGTGAAGAAGCGATCCAAGGGTTAAATAATCACCTTCAAGGGCCAATTGACGTGATTTGCCACCCAGGCATGATGCGTGGATGGGCAGGGCCATCGATAAATGCCTTTTTAGCGCAACACCCCAAGGTTTCCATTACATTAACGAGTGACGTCAGCCCAGCGCGTATCCAGTCTGCGGATCTGATTATTTGGGCGGGCGATATGATACTGCCGATGAACTGTCGAGCTCATAAGCTAGGCACTTGGCAATATGGTATTTATGCTGCACCACACTACGTGGCACAACACGGCCCTTTTATGCATCCAAGCGCTTTGGACGGCCATCCATGGCTGGATGTTTTTGCCCTTCGGCGGCAAGGGTTGACGCTCCATAATCACGATAACACCTATCATTTAAGCGCCATGCCTAGCCGTTTCAATTGCGACATGATAGCGATCCAGTTAGATGCGATTGCAAATGGACAAGGTGTCGGGCTTCTGCCGACTTGGAGTGCAGCTGGCTATCAGAAACACCACCCTGATAAAATTATACGGTGTTTAGCGCAATGGCACTCAGCGCCGGTTCCATTACATCTTTATTGCAGTGCTGGCCGCCTTCCTCTGCGTGTCGAGTCACTCAAACATTGGCTGCAAGAAGCGGCTCCAACCGACTGGCAACCCGCAAGTTCGCCTCAAGCCGTCACCTAGAACAATACGATACGGCTCGCCTTTGCTATACCTAGAGAGGCCCCCTGATGCATTAACTGACTTGCGTTTATCGTATTTGCGAATAAAATAGACGTCTAGAAGTTAAAACATCTGAGATGATCGGCGAGACAACTCGCTACGTATCGTCGGTATTCTTGATAACCAATGAGAGTGTCACATGGCTAAGCACCTGTTTACCTCAGAGTCCGTCTCTGAAGGCCATCCTGATAAAATCGCCGATCAGATTTCTGATGCGGTCTTGGATGCCATTCTTGAGCAAGATCCCAAAGCGCGCGTTGCCTGCGAAACCTATGTGAAGACCGGAATGGTCATGGTAGGCGGGGAAGTGACGACCTCAGCCTGGGTTGATATTGAAGAGCTCACTCGCCAAACGGTACGCGATATTGGTTACGTCCATTCCGATATGGGTTTTGATGCCAATTCTTGTGCAGTATTGAACACCATTGGCAAGCAATCGCCTGATATAAACCAAGGCGTTGACCGCGCTGATCCCAAAGATCAAGGTGCCGGCGATCAAGGGATTATGTTTGGTTTTGCCACCAATGAAACCAATGTACTGATGCCAGCCCCTATTACTTACTCACACCGTTTGGTTGAGCGCCAAGCGCAAGTGCGTAAAGATGGCACCTTAGATTGGCTACGTCCTGATGCAAAAAGCCAGGTCACTTTCGCCTACGACAACGGCAAGATTGCGGGCATTGACGCCGTGGTGCTGTCAACACAGCATTGCGACAGCATTTCAACCGACGATCTCCGCGAAGCGGTCATGGAAGAAATTATCAAACCGGTTCTGCCTGCAGAATGGCTCACCAAAGAGACTAAATTCTTTATTAATCCAACGGGTCGCTTTGTGATTGGTGGCCCGATGGGAGACTGTGGTTTAACCGGCCGTAAAATTATCGTGGATACCTACGGTGGCGCAGCCCGTCACGGTGGCGGGGCATTCTCAGGCAAAGATCCATCAAAAGTGGATCGTTCTGCCGCCTACGCCGCACGTTATGTAGCGAAAAACATCGTCGCAGCTGGCCTTGCTGACCGCTGTGAGATTCAATTGTCGTACGCCATTGGTGTGGCCGAGCCAACGTCTATCATGGTCGAAACCTTTGGCACTGAAAAAGTGGCGCCAGAGGTGATTATTAAAGCTGTTCGTGAGCACTTCGATCTACGTCCGTATGGCCTACAAGAAATGCTCGACTTACTGCAACCTATTTATAAGCAAACTGCTGCGTATGGCCATTTTGGTCGTGAAATTTTCCCATGGGAGAAAACCGACAAAGCAGACCTATTGCGTGAATTTGCCAAGCTTGGTTAATCTGGCCTGATTCGCTTTTTACAAAGGGAAGCGTTCGCTTCCCTTTTTTGATCGCAGTGTGAGTCGACACCTATGCCTTCTCTGTCTAACACCTTGATACAATCGGTCACCGACCAGGTTCACGCCTGTATTGATCGTGCCAATCGGCAACTAGATCGCCAACTGGTTTATCCAACAATTGGCTTTACGTTACGAGGGCGCGCCGCAGGCACCGCGCATCCGACAGAATGGCGATTACGGTTTAATCCGGTATTGCTCCAGCAACACGCCGACGCTTTTTTTCATGAGGTGATCCCGCATGAAGTCTGTCATTTAGTCACGTTCGCGCTGCATGGGCGTGTCAAACCTCATGGTCCGGAATGGCGCGACCTAATGACTAACTTGTTTCATGTTCCAGCAAACACGACCCACCAGCTTGATATCACAGCGGTGCAAGGGAAAACCTTCTCGTACCAATGCCGTTGTGGGCCAGTGGCCTTAACGATACGCCGTCATCATAAAGTTCTGCGCGGCCAGGCAACCTATCGGTGCAAACAGTGCCAACAGATACTGACGCCGGTCAGCGAAAAACATTAGCTATTTGCTTTTCCGTTCACCGTCCCCATATTATTGACACGTTCCCGATTAACACATCACCTATTGCCACCGGTAGCCATGTTACACTGGAGGCTGATTGATAATGGAAAGCGAACACCATGCGAATTCCTCGAATTTATCACCCGGCGCCTTTACCATCTCAAGGTACGGTGACCTTAAGCGATGAAGCGGCAAATCATCTAGGCCGCGTATTAAGAATGCAAGCAGAGCAACCAATTCTGCTTTTTGATGGTTCTGGGGCGCAATTTCCAGCGACCTTGACACAAATCAGTAAGAAACACGTCACCGCAACCATCTCAGCCCGCGAAGAGGTCGGTGTTGAATCGCCACTAGATTTTGAACTGGGACAGGTTATTTCTCGTGGTGAGAAAATGGAATTTACCGTACAAAAATCGGTTGAGTTAGGGGTAAATACCATTACGCCACTTTTATCGGCGCGATGTGGGGTCAAGATCAATGCTGATCGACTGGAGAAAAAACGCCAACAATGGCAAAAAATAGCCATTGGCGCCTGCGAACAAAGTGGGCGCAATATCGTCCCCACCGTGAATCCCGTGATCAACCTAGACACTTGGTGCCAACAGGCATTTGATGGACTGAAACTCAACCTTCATCCTCGCGCACCGTATTCCCTCAATACACTTCCTCAAGCCCCTTCTAAGCTACGTTTGCTGATTGGGCCAGAAGGCGGATTGTCAGAAGAAGAAATAGCGATGACACGTGATCGTGGTTTTGAAGAAATTTTATTGGGCCCTCGGGTCTTACGCACAGAAACGGCAGCGCTGACAGCCATTACCGCGCTACAAGTCCGTTTTGGCGACCTGGGTTAACGGCAAACAGGAGAGACATGATGAAAATAGGTGTAGTGATGGATCCCATTGAGGCCATCAGTGTAAAAAAAGACTCCACGTTTGCCATGATGTTGGCGGCACAACAACGCGGCTGGGAAATACATACTATTTCGATGAATGATATGTCGATGCTGCAGGGTGAACCGAGTGCTCGCACCCAAACAGTGAGTGTCATGGATGATCCTAACAATTGGTATCAAGTGCACCAAACACAAACCCTACCGCTGCGCGCGTTTGATGCGATCTTGATGCGAAAAGATCCCCCCTTTGATACCGAGTATATCTATGCGACCTACATGCTAGAGCGCGCAGAAGAAGCCGGTGTTTTAATTGTGAACAAACCGCAAAGCCTCCGTGACTGTAACGAGAAACTCTATACCGCTTGGTTCCCTGAACACACACCCACCACCTTGGTGACACGACGTGCCGACGAGATTCGTGCATTCCAAGCCCAGCACGGTGATGTTATTTTGAAGCCGCTCGATGGCATGGGGGGCGCCTCTATTTTCCGGGTTAAACAAGGTGATCCGAATATTGGTGTGATCATTGAGACCCTTACTGAGCATGGCCAACGTTTTTGCATGGCACAAACCTTCGTCCCTGACATCAGCAATGGTGATAAGCGCATCTTAATTGTTGACGGCGAACCGGTGCCCTACTGTCTGGCCCGTATTCCAGCAAAAGGTGAAACGCGCGGTAATCTCGCCGCCGGTGGCCGTGGTGAAGCACGTCCTTTATCGGAGACGGATTGGGCAATTGCACGTGCAATCGCACCAACATTGAAAGAAAAAGGGCTGATCTTCGTTGGACTCGATGTGATCGGCGATAAGCTCACAGAAATCAATGTCACCAGTCCGACCTGTATTCGTGAAATTGACGCCGCGTATGATATTTCCGTAGGCGACATCCTGATGGAAGCGATCGCCCAACGCTGCCAATAAAAAATGAGGCGCATTGCGCCTCTATGATTGTCTAAATACACATTTTTTGCGCATACTCAACGTAAGCGTACGAACAGGAGACGGCGATATGGATCTGAAAAATCATTTTTTAATCGCAATGCCGAGCATGGCCGATAGCCGTTTTCAACAGGGTGTTATCTACGTGTGTGAGCATAATCATGACGGTGCCATGGGGTTAATGATCAATCACCCTATTAACTTGTCCGTGGGTAAAATGCTGGACCAAATAGAGGTAGAGCGCGACGTGCCGCTTTCCAAAACAACCGAAAGTCTGACCCAATCCGTTTTATTTGGCGGGCCGGTGTCTGAAGATCGAGGATTTGTGCTGCATCCGGCCAATTGTTCGTATGGCACCAGTGTGCCCGTATCGGATCAATTAGCCGTGACCACCTCAAAAGATATCTTATCGATTCTCGGGACCGAGCAACAGCCAGAGCAATTTTTGGTGGCCTTGGGTTATGCAGGCTGGGAGGCCGGACAGCTTGAACAAGAGTTAGCCGAAAATAGTTGGCTCACACTGGAGGCCGATCCCAGCGTAATTTTTGATACCCCTGTTCACCAACGTTGGCAAAAAGCGCTCGACCAACTCGGCATTGACGCCGCCAACCTTTCTTCACAAGTAGGACACGCATGAACGCACAAACCGTGATGGGTTTTGATTACGGGGTAAAAAGCATTGGCGTTGCCATCGGTCAGTCGTTAACCGGCACCGCTCGCCCTTTATGCGCTTTGAAAGCGCGCGATGGTATTCCTAACTGGGATGACATTGATGCCCTATTAAAAGAATGGCAACCTGATTATTTAGTGGTTGGGCTGCCATTAGATTTACAAGGTGAACCTCTCGATACCATTACACCCAGAGCGAAAAAATTTGCCAATCGCTTACATGGGCGCTTTGGTTTTCCGGTCTCGTTACATGATGAGCGCCTATCAACACGCGAAGCCCGCGCAGCACTTTTTGAACAAGGCGGCTACAAAGCCTTAGGTAAGGGAGCTGTTGACGCCCAGTCAGCCGTTGTGATTATTGAAAGCTGGTTTGAGCGCCAATATGCTGAGCCGTTTCACGCCTCGGAATAACCCCTTGGTCGGTCAGCCGTGTTATCGCCTGCTCCATAGTTTGCATCCCCTGGGCGACGCCTGTTTGCATCATGGAGGTCATCTGCGCCACCTTGTCTTCACGGATAAGGTTAGCAATCGCAGGGGTGGCTTTCATAATTTCATACGCAGCGACCCGTCGGCCCTGAGTGTTTTTGACGAGCTGCTGCGATACTACCGCCTGCAAAGAGGCAGACAACATAGAGCGAACCAAGGGCTTATCACTCCCTGGAAACACATCGATAATCCGGTCAACGCTTTTCGCCGCACTCGCGGTATGTAACGTGGCAAAGACTAAATGGCCAGTTTCTGCGGCCGTCAATGCTAAGCTTATCGTCTCTAAGTCTCGTAGCTCGCCGACCAGAATCACATCTGGATCCTCCCGTAAGGCCGAACGCAGCGCCTGCTGAAAGGATTGCGTATCACGATTCACTTCCCGCTGATTCACTAAGCTTTGTTGCGGCGAGTGAATGAACTCGATCGGATCTTCAATAGTAAGAATATGCTTTTGTTGATGACGATTAATATGATCAACCATCGCTGCCAACGTCGTTGATTTGCCCGATCCCGTCGGCCCAGTCACGAGTACCAGCCCCTGAGTGAGCGACGCGAGCTCTGTTAAGACAGAAGGCGCGTTTAACACTTCTAAGGTTGGCAGCGCCTCTGGGATAACCCGAAACACCGCCGCGCACCCATGTTGCTGATGAAAAGCGTTCACCCGAAACCGGCCAACCGAGGCCAGCTCAAACGAAAAATCCACCTCCCATTCGGTTACAAACGTTTGGCGTTGTTCGGGATTCATCACAGCGATAATCAATTGCTCGACCGCTTGATGATTGAGCGCAGGTAGACTGAGCTTGCGCACATCGCCATCTACCCGCACCATAGGCGGCACGCCCGCAGAAAGATGTAGATCTGACGCACGATGCTTTACACTAAAGGCCAATAGCTCAGTAATTTCCATTCATTTTCCTCGTAGAATCAGGTATGTGTAATATTAAGCAGAATATTGAACAGGTCAGGGAACAAATAGACCTCGCCACCCAAAAATGCGGCCGACCCGATCATTCGGTGCAGTTGCTTGCGGTGAGTAAAACAAAACCCGTCGAGGCGATCGCAGAGGCCGTGGCCGCAGGTCAAACCGCATTTGGCGAAAACTACGTGCAGGAAGGCGTTGAAAAAGTGGAGCACTTTGCCACACATGCCCCAAACACAAAGATTGAGTGGCACTTTATTGGTCCAATTCAGTCGAACAAAACGCGCTTGATCGCCAGCCACTTTGATTGGGTCCACTCAGTCGATCGGTTAAAAATTGCTAAACGTCTGAGTGAGCAACGTCCCGCGCATTTGCCGCCACTCAACGTTTTAGTACAAGTGAATACCAGCGGTGAGGCGTCTAAATCAGGCATAACACTGGATGAAGCCATGAATTTGATTGAATCAATGCGGGCTTTACCCAACCTCACCGTGCGAGGATTCATGTCGATCCCTCAACCGGAAACAGATTATCAGCGCCAATGTGCCGCGTTTGAGCCTTTAGCGACCGCGTTTGATTCGCTCCACGCACACACGCCGACTATTGATACCTTATCGATGGGTATGAGCGGTGATATGGCAGCTGCCATTGCATGTGGCAGTACCATGGTAAGAATCGGCACCGCCGTTTTTGGTGCACGTGATTATCGCTAACGACACCGACACAGAATGATCAGAACAACAGGAACCGAATACATGGAACATCGCCCTCTCACCTTTATTGGGGCTGGCAACATGGCTCGATCCATCATTGCCGGACTCGTGGATGCAGGATATCCCGCCTCAGCCATTACAGCCGCGTCACCCAGCGCGCATCCTAACGATGTGCTGACAACGCAATACGGGATCCAAACCACCACAAACAACCTTCTTGCTTGCCAACAAGCGGAAGTGATCGTTTTAGCGGTAAAACCCCAATTAATGGCAAAAGTATTAAGCGACTTGCCAGCGGTCGATTGGTCGTCGAAAATGGTGATCTCAATAGCGGCTGGCATCAATGTTGCCCGTCTTAATCAAATGGCTGGTACGTCACTTAATCTGGTGCGCGTGATGCCGAATACACCTTCGCTGGTGGGTAAAGGCATGAGCGGCCTGTACGCATCACCGGGTGTGACGACGGGTGATCAAGACTATGCCTCCGCGCTGATGAAAGCGGTGGGTGAAGTCTGCTGGGTCGATAATGAGGCGAGTATCAATGGTGTGATTGCGGCTGCAGGCAGTGCGCCGGCCTATTTTTTCCGCTTTATGGAAGCCATGCAGCAAGAAGCCATTCGCCAAGGTTTTACTGACCAGCAAGCAAGGGCGTTGGTACAACAAGCCGCACTGGGAGCGGCAGAAATGGTGGCCGCGAACCCAGACACCACGCTTGGAGAACTACGCGAGCAGGTGACTTCAAAAGGAGGAACCACCGCAGAAGCGTTGCAAGTATTCGAGCAGCACAATATTAGCGACATAGTCGCACAGGCCATGCAGGCGGCGGTGAGCCGTGCTGAGCAAATGGAACAAGAATTTTAATCACTAAGGCGACGATATGAATGCAATGACCTTTCTGATCAACACCGCGTTTGATCTTTACATCATGGTGGTGTTACTCCGTATATGGCTACAATGGTCTCGGGCCGATTTTTATAACCCGTTCTCTCAATTTGTGGTGAAGGCGACCCAGCCTGTTGTGGGTCCACTGCGCCGGATGGTTCCCGCGCTCGGTGGATTAGATCTCGCGACCGTACTCTTTGCTTATCTGCTGATGGTCGCTAAATTTGTGGCACTGGATATCATCACAGGCGGTGCACTAACAGTCAACTCAGGACTGTTCGTCTTTCCTGCCATTGCGCTGATCAAAGCAGCCGGTAAACTGCTGTTTTGGGTGCTGATCCTACGTGCCATTCTCAGCTGGGTAAGCCAAGGCAATAACCCTGTAGAGCAAGTATTCCATCAATTAACCGAACCGGTTTGCGCCCCAGTGCGTCGCATCCTCCCTCCTATCGGTGGACTGGATCTCAGTATTTTGGTGATCTTTATCGGTCTGCAATTTATCAATATGTTAATTGGCGATATGGTAGGGCTTGATTGGCTAGATCCATTGAGAGCTTATCTAACAAGCCGCTAATTGGCTAGCAATATAGGAAAGCCTGTTTGGTAGGTGCTGTAAGTCAATAGCCCACAAGGGCGTATTGAATTCGCTCACACAAGTAATTCAAGCTAACGGGTACCTCAGCAGTACGGCGGATCGTACTCAGGCACCCGTATGTATTGATACCTTACTTTATTACAAGGAATGATTATGCGTCAGATAATAGCAGCGCTCAGCATGGTATTGAGTTTGCTTATTACTCCAGCTTGGGCGGGCCAGTTTAAAGAAATCGGCGAATTAGAGGTGCACTACAACACCTTATCAACGACGTTTTTAACCCCTGACATCGCCAAGCAATATGATATTACCCGCAGCGGCTATCGCGGGTTGGTTAATATCGCGGTTCTCGACACCATGCAGCTTGGAAAACCGGCGATTGCCGCCAAGGTCCAAGGCCAAGTCAAAAACTTGGTGGGTAACAGTCGAGAGCTAGATTTTACCGAGATCCGCGAAGGCGACGCGATTTATTACATTGCGACCTTTGCCGCTGATGATGAGGAAACCTATCAATTCCAGATTGATCTCAACGCAGCGGGCAATCGCAGTGCCTCCTTCGACTACAATTACACGTTTTACGTCGATACCCCTTAACAGGGTGACAAACACATAGGTAACCGACATGAATAAAGTTGTGCTGGCAACCGGCAATGCAGGCAAAGTAAAAGAAATGGCCGGGCTACTCGGCGAATTTGGTTTTGAGGTTCTGCCGCAAAGTGATTTTGCGGTGACAGAAGCTGACGAAACAGGGACCACTTTTATTGAAAATGCCATCATTAAAGCCCGCCACGCGGCGAAACTGACCGGGCTTCCAGCCATCGCCGATGATTCAGGCCTTGAGGTAGATGCGCTAAAAGGCGCACCTGGCGTCTATTCAGCTCGCTATGCTGGCGATGACGCCAATGATGCCGATAATGTCGCCAAGCTACTCGACGCAATGCATGATACTGATACCCATGCACGCCAAGCACGTTTTCATTGCGTATTGGTGTACATGCGCCACGCGAATGATCCGACGCCATTGGTCTGTCATGGCGTTTGGGAAGGTCAAATTGCCCATGCACCACAAGGTGACAACGGCTTTGGCTACGATCCAGTATTTTTGCCCCATGATCAGCAATGCACCGCTGCCGAAATGCCTGCGTCAGAGAAAAAACAACGCTCACATCGCGGTCAAGCCCTCAACGCCCTATTTCAAGCCTTAAAAGCGTCGCAATAACCCATGATCCCATTAAGTTTGTATGTACACATCCCGTGGTGTGTACAAAAATGCCCGTATTGTGACTTTAACTCACACACGCAAAAAGGCGCGATCCCAGAAGACGATTATATCGATGCGTTGCTCGACGATCTCGACACCGACCTGGCCGCTTATCCCTCAATAGTCACGCGTCCACTGCACTCTATTTTTATCGGTGGCGGCACACCCAGCCTGATGTCGCCCGCTCAGATTGAGCGTTTGCTCGCCGGGATCAATACGCGACTGACCCCGAGTAACAATATGGAAGTCACCATGGAGGCCAACCCGGGCACCGTCGAGGCGGATAAATTTATTGGCTATCGCCAAGCGGGCGTGACTCGTATATCCATTGGCGTACAAAGCTTTTCTGCCGATAAGCTTACCCGGCTAGGCCGTATTCATGGCCCCGGAGAGGCAGAACGGGCAGCTCACCTTGCCCACCAAGCGAGACTGACGAGTTTTAATCTCGATCTGATGCATGGTTTGCCCGATCAATCCGAACAAGAAGCACTCAGCGATTTGGAGCAAGCCATTGCACTGAAGCCGCCGCATATTTCTTGGTATCAACTGACTATCGAGCCTAATACTCAGTTTTACTCTAAGCCGCCCACTCTGCCAGAAGAAGACACCTTGTGGGACATCTTTGATCAAGGCCATCAACGACTGACCGATGCGGGATATGTGCAGTACGAGACCTCCGCCTATAGCCTGCCAGGCCACCAATGTGCACATAACCTCAACTACTGGCGTTTTGGGGATTATTTAGGAATTGGCTGCGGCGCACATGGCAAACTGACCTTGTTAGAGCATGACCAACCTCGTTTACTTCGTACCGTCAAAGTGAAACACCCACGTGGCTACCTCGATCCAGACAAAGCCTACCTCACCGACAGCCAGTGGGTAAAACATACCGATCTTGCGTTTGAGTTTTTTATGAACCGTTTTCGCTTGCTCGAGCCCTGCCCCAAAGCTGATTTTGTCAGTCACACTGGGCTACCGCTGTCACATCTCGCCGCGCCTATCTCTCAAGCTTCTGAGCAAGGCTTAATCACAGAAACAAGCACCCATTGGCAAATCACGCCAAAAGGTAAATTATTTCTCAATGATCTGCTGGCCATTTTTTTAGCTGACTAATGCAACAAACGATGTGTTAAGGTGCCTATAAATTAGGCGCCGTTACATAAGGCGAGCCCAGTCATTCAACAAGCTAAAAAGGATATCTCTGTGACTCCGTCATTTCGCGTCGAGCCCAAGCATTGGACCTTAATTGCGGCCCTTATTATCGCCGTTTACGCCTGTTACCTTTTGATCGAGCCCTATATTGGTGCGATTGTGCTCGCCTTTATCGTGTCGTTGCTGTTCTTCCCCGTCCATAAACGCATCGAAGAAAAGATTGGTCAGCGACCCAATACTGCATCGGTCTTATCTTGCATTCTGATCACCTTTATCATCTTTATTCCACTCACTGTCGTGGCGGGTGCGATCATCGATCAAGGTGTGAGCTTTTTCACTCGTAGCTATGAATGGCTCAATAACGGCGGGGCCAGGCAACTGATCAATAACCCGCAGACACAATCAGCCTTACACTTTGTCAATCAGTGGCTACCGTTTGATGTCATCGACCCTCAAGAGACGGTTAAAAAACTGGCCGCGTGGATGTCCTCTTTTAGCGGTCAAATGCTTGAGTTCAGCTCTGGGGTACTGGGCGATGTCACTAACTTTTTTATCACCTTTATGCTGATGTTATTTGTGCTGTTCTTTTTACTGCGCGATCACGACAACATTATCCAAACACTGCGTCATGTTATCCCTTTGTCACGCAGCCAAGAAGACCAACTGCTTGATGAAGTGGAGAAAGTCGCCAAATCGGCTGTTCTCGGTTCATTCCTCACTGCTTTAGCACAAGGTGCTGCAGGCGGACTAGCGATGTGGGCAGTAGGCTTACCGGCCCTTTTTTGGGGCACCATGATGGCCTTTGCCTCTTTTATTCCTGTGATAGGGACAGCACTTATCTGGTTACCAACAGTGCTATATCTCGCAGTAATCGGTGACTGGCAGTGGGCGCTCGCGCTTTTAGTATGGAGCGTTGTGGTTGTCGGCTCCATTGATAATCTACTTCGCCCTTTTTTGATGCAGGGAAACTCTGGCATGAACACCCTGCTTATCTTTTTCTCATTGTTGGGCGGTTTGCACCTCTTTGGCTTAATGGGGTTAATTTACGGTCCGATTATTTTCTCATTAACATTGGTGTTATTCCGGATGTATGAGCTCGAGTTTGCACACTTCCTTGATCGCCAAGACAACGCCTAACCCGTTAAAGATTGGCCTGGTGCGTGCTTTGTGGGAAAATTCGACTCCCGACGCGCCAGGTTATTTCGGTGCGCTTTATTACCGTCGATAATGCAAAGAGAACAATCATGACCCTCACGGCCCCCAGTGAAATTGCTCAGCGTCACCTTCCGTTGTTTGATAATAAACACCTGCTGTTGGCAGGAGAGCTCGAAGATGACTTTGTCCAACAATTATCGCAACGTGCCGCAAGCGTCACTGTCTTTACGACGCATCACGGTTTCGCCACACGCCAGAAAAAAGCGTCGATTACTGTTCATGCAGGCGCGACGCTCGATATCGATCATCCCATCGATCTGGTCTTATTTTATTGGCCTAAAGCAAAAGCAGAAGCTGATTACTTACTCGCAATGTTGACACACGCATTGGGGAAAGAGGTTGATTGGATGGTAGTGGGTGAAAACCGTAGTGGCATCAAAAGCATTGAAAAACGCTTCGCTCCCTACGGGTCTATTAGCAAATACGATGCTGCGCGGCGCTGCAGTATGTATTACGGCACCTGCCACACCCCTGCGAGCTCTTTTTCGTTGGAAGCGTGGTTTACTGACTACCCATTAACCCTCGGCGAGACGTCACTGACCATTCGTGCGTTACCCGGCGTATTTAGCCAAAAAAGTTTAGATGACGGTACCGAGTTGTTGCTTCGTCATCTTCCGTCGATCAAAGGAAACGTATTAGACGTAGGTTGCGGCGCAGGCGTGATAGGTAGCTATATCCTTGCTACTTATCCTGATTGCCAAGTGACGCTTGTGGATGTTAATTACCTCGCCATTGCATCAAGCAAAGCCACACTTGCCGCTAACGGCTTAGATGGGCAAGTTTTACCTTCAGATATGCTTGATGGTGTTGAGGCGACATTTAATACTATCATTAGTAATCCCCCTTTCCATGATGGACTGGATACACGCTACTCACCAACCGAGTCTTTGTTACGTAACGTCCCCTCTCACCTCTCCAAAGGTGGCCAGCTCATTGTGGTGGCCAATAGTTTCTTACGCTATCCGCCGATAATTAAAGACAGTCTCGGACAGTGTGAATCGATCGCCAAGACTCGACGCTTCGCGGTCTATCACGCATATAAAACACGTGAGTAAGATCAGAGCAACGGGTTACCTTTAGCCGCTTTATTATCACCGCATTTATCATCACTAAAGTCTGCATTGAAGACTCATTACAACAAAAAGCCCTGACCGTCAGGCCAGGGCTTTATTGGTTTTTCATCAAAGATTAAAGATACAAAAAAGCCCCGACCGTTAGGTCAGGGCTTTGTATTTCTTTCTCATCAAAGTCTTACATATCATTGCTTTGATGCTTAAATGTTTGCTAACTAAAGCCTAATATTAAGCTCTAATTAGATTATCTTGTTTGATGCGATGAGGATTTTGAATCGAGACGCGCAGTGTATGCCAATACATGAGCATCGCAGATATCAAAAGCATCGAGCTATCAACAAGATAAGCAATGAGAGCCTGGCGATGTCCTACTCTCACATGGGGAGACCCCACACTACCATCGGCGCTGCTTCGTTTCACTACTG
>NZ_MUFI01000034.1:0-39613 GCF_001996265.1 Salinivibrio sp. MA440 | reverse complement strand
ATATTATAAATTTAAGGTGATTGTGGTATCCGCGTAAAAGGACGCCTGCTCTAAAGCTGATATTGACAATGAAGTAGATAGGTGTGGGTGTGGGTGTGGGTGTGGGTGTGGGTAGAATACTAGGGAAGTGAGAGAAAACCAGAGAGAGTAAAAAAAAGAAAAGGGAGCCTGAGCTCCCTTTTCTCCAGAATCTTAGCGACGGATGCCTAGACGCTTGATAACGTCCAAGTAACGGTCAACACTGTTCTTTTTCAGGTAGTCCAGCAGCTTACGACGACGTGAAACCATGCGTAGCAGGCCACGACGGCTGTGGTGGTCACCTTTGTGCTCAGAGAAGTGCGATTGCAGATCGTTGATTGATGCGGTCAACAGGGCGATTTGAACTTCCGGTGAACCCGTGTCGTTCTCAGTTTTACCAAAATCAGCAACGATTTGTGCTTTTGCTTCTGCAGTCAGAGACATAATGCTCTCCTAATAAGAGTGTGTGATTATCATGCACCAGCCAATCTCTGATTCAGCCGGTGCCCGAAGGCGCGTATTCTACTGACTTTCGTCTAAGGTAGCAATCTATCCACGCCGCTTTTTCCGTTAAACACGCGCAAATGGCAGCGTGTTTTTTAGCCTGCTTCCGGCTGGCGACTGGCCACCAAGCGACGTGGCGCCACCAAACCATCGGCGTCAATTTCACCGACACCAATAAAGTGACGTTCCTCGCCCGCGGTTAAGCGAACAAAGCCACTGGTAGGTGCATTCGGCACCTGTACCGCTTGTCCTTGTAAGGCATAGCTGGCCATTACCGGCAACAAGTTGATTTCTCGCAAGTCTTGCACCGCGGTATCAAGTGGGAGTAACAAAGGATCCAGCAACTGCTTAGGTTGGATCTCTTGTTCTCTGGCTTCATTCAACAAGCTTTCGAGCTGCTCTAATGTCACCATCTGGCGCGTCGGATAGCCAGAAACACCCGTGCGACGCAGTGCGGTGACGTGAGCACCACAGCCTAGCATTTCCCCAAGATCATCGACGATGGTTCGAATGTAAGTGCCTTTAGAACAATGGACTTCCATCTCAATCTCATCACCTTCAAAGCGCAACAATTCAATTTGATGAACATGAATCGTACGCGCTTCACGCGGTACTTCAATGCCTTGACGCGCATATTCATACAAAGGCTTACCTTGATATTTGAGCGCGGAGAACATCGATGGGATCTGCTGGGTTTCACCGCGGAACTTAGCAATACAGCGCTCCAGCAATCCTAAATTGACTTTTACATCGCGGGTTTCTACCACTTCACCATCGGCGTCTGAGGTATTGGTGCGCTGACCCAATTTTGCCACCACCCGATAACGTTTGTCGGCATCCAGCAAAAACTGAGAGAACTTGGTCGCTTCACCTAGGCAAATTGGCAACATGCCCGTTGCAAGCGGATCCAAGGCTCCAGTGTGTCCTGCTTTCTCGGCAAAAAAGATACGTTTTACTTTCTGCAGAGCATCATTAGAGGTTATGCCCGTGGGTTTATCGAGTAGGATAATCCCATCAACGGGGCGACCTCGACGACGTTGACGACGCGCCATCTTTTATTCCTCACCTTTGTCATCATCATCACGGCGATCATTATCACTGCGCACCGCTTTGCTCACCAGGTTCGAGATACGAATACCTTCAGTCAGCGACTCATCAAATACAAAAGTCAGTTCCGGCGTGATACGTAAACGAATTGCCTTACCGACCAATGAGCGAATGTATCCGCTCGCTTCATTGAGTGCCTTTAGGCTCTCGGTTGGTGCTTGTTCGTCAACGGTTAAAAAGGTGACGAAGACTTTGGCGTAAGCAAGGTCACGCGAGATTTGGACGTCAGAGACGGTCACCATACCGATACGTGGATCTTTCACTTCACGCTGCAAGATCAGTGCAATTTCTTTTTGCAACTGATGGGCGACGCGGTCCGTCCGGCTAAAATCTTTACCCATTTTCTTTTCTCTCAACAAAATGGGGGTAAGCGCATGCGCCTCCCCCCACGGTGTATCCAAACGACCTGGCTGTTTTTAAACGCTTAATTAGTCAATTGAGCGCTGAATTTCAACCGTTTCAAAGACTTCGATTTGGTCACCAACGCGAACATCATTGTAGTTCTTCACGCCAATACCACACTCGTAGCCTTTCTTCACTTCGTTCACATCATCTTTAAAGCGACGCAGTGATTCCAGCTCCCCTTCGTAGATAACCACGTTATCACGCAGAACACGAATTGGGTTGTTACGCTTAATCAAGCCTTCAGACACCTGACACCCGGCAATTGCGCCCAGTTTTGGTGACTTAAAGACATCGCGAACTTCTGCCAAACCAATGATTTCTTGTTTGAACTCAGGCGCAAGCATACCGCTCATCGCTTGTTTCACTTCATCAATCATGGTGTAGATAACAGAATAGTAGCGAAGATCTAAGCTTTCATTCTCGATAGTCTTACGTGCGGTCGCATCGGCACGCACGTTAAAGCCACAAATGATCGCGTTCGATGCCGCTGCCAGTACCGCGTCGGTTTCAGTAATACCGCCCACGCCGGAACCAACAATCTTCACTTTGACTTCGTCAGTTGACAGTTTAACCAGTGAATCGGCAATTGCCTCAATCGAACCTTGTACATCGGCTTTCAGAACGATGTTGAGCTCAGAGACTTCACCTTCTTCCATGTTCGAGAACATGTTTTCCAGTTTGGCTTTTTGCTGACGCGCCAGTTTCACATCACGGAATTTACCTTGACGATAAAGTGCCACTTCACGGGCTTTCTTCTCGTCACGTACAACCGTAGCTTCATCACCGGCGGCAGGGACACCTGACAGACCTAAGATCTCAACCGGAATAGATGGACCAGCATGTTCGATGTCTTGGCCGTTCTCATCACGCATCGCACGAACACGACCGTATTCAAGGCCACAAAGTACAATATCGCCTTTATTCAAGGTACCTTCTTGAACCAAGACAGTCGCAACAGGACCACGGCCTTTATCCAGACGAGATTCAACCACAACGCCACGCGCCATGCCTTTCTCAACCGCTTTCAGCTCAAGGACTTCTGATTGCAACAAGATGGACTCGAGCAAGGTATCAATGTTTTCACCCTGTTTCGCAGAGACGTGAACAAAGATGTTCTCACCGCCCCACTCTTCTGGGATAACATCATACTGCGCGAGCTCATTCTTGACGCTGTCAGGGTTAGCACCTTCTTTGTCCATCTTGTTGACGGCAACAATCAAAGGTACACCCGCGGCTTTGGCGTGTTGAATCGCTTCTTTGGTTTGTGGCATCACACCATCATCGGCCGCAACCACCAACACAACGATATCCGTCGCACCCGCACCACGTGCACGCATCGCGGTAAACGCTGCGTGTCCTGGCGTATCCAGGAAGGTGATCATGCCGTTATCAGTTTGTACATGGTACGCACCGATATGCTGAGTAATACCGCCAGCTTCACCCGTTGCAACGTGTGCTTTACGGATGTAGTCGAGCAAGGATGTCTTACCGTGGTCAACGTGACCCATGATAGTAACAACCGGTGCACGCGGTGCCATAGGTGCATCGTTATCACGATCAGAGAGTACGGCCTCTTCCAGCTCATTCTCTCTGCGCAGGATAACTTTGTGACCCATTTCTTCCGCGACAAGCTGTGCGGTTTCTTGGTCAATCACCTGGTTAATGGTCGCCATTGCACCCATTTTCATCATGGTTTTAATGACTTCTGCACCTTTCACCGCCATTTTATTCGCGAGCTCAGCAACCGTAATGGTTTCACCGATCTCGACTTCGCGGTTTACTTTCTGGGCAGGTTTTTTAAAGCCATGCTGCATCGAAGACGGCTTAGCCATACGGCCTTTGCCTTTACCACCTTTGCCACGACGGCCTCGGGGATTTTTGTCTTCTGTTGCAGTGGCTTTTTTCTTTTTCTTACGACGCGGCGCGGCCGTTTCTTCGCGGCGATCCGCTTCGTCTTCCGCTTCGCGGGCATATTCGGAGGTAACCGTATGGTGGTCAGCCGCCTCCATGGTACTTAGCGCTTTGTCTTGATCTGACCAGCGCTCTTGATTTGCTTCTGCCATTTTGCGTGCCTCTTCTAACTGCCGCTGACTTTCTTCTTCAGCTTTACGCTTGGCTTCCTCTTCCTGGCGACGCTTAAGTTCATCAGCTTCTTTCTTCGCTTGCGCATCAGCAGCACGAGTGGCAGCAGTATCCGCTGCGTCGTCTTCAGGCTGCTCAGATTTTGGTTGCGCTTGCGGCTTGGCTTCACGCTTAGCTTTTTCTTCAGCTTCGCGTTTGGCTTTCTCTTGTGCTTCACGCTTGGCTTTTTCTTCGGCCTCACGTTTCGCTTTCTCTTCTGCTTCGCGTTTTGCTTGCTCTTCCGCTTCTAGACGCGCTTTTTCTTCGGCTTCGCGTTGGGCTTGCTCTTCCGCTTCTTGCGCTGACTTTTGGTCTTCAAGCTCGCTACGCTTCACATAAGTGCGCTTTTTACGCACTTCAACTTGGACATCTTTGTTTTTTCCGCCAGCCCCTGACACGCTCAGTGTGCTACGTTTCTTGCGCTGAAGCGTCAGACGCGTCGGAGCATTGCCGTTGTCACCATGCTCACGCTTTAAATGCGTCAACAAAGCTTGTTTTTCATCTTGGCTTACCTGATCGTCCGCCGATTTTTGCATACCAGCTTCTTTAAACTGCTTCAGCAGACGATCAACCGGCGTATCAATTTCCTTCGCCAGTGTATGTACTGTAACCTCTGACATTCTGCTCCTCCTTTGCCGTCTTTACGCTTCGTCGCTGAACCAGCAGATATTACGCGCTGCCATAATAAGCTCGCCTGCACTGGTTTCGTCCAATCCATCAATATCTAACAGATCGTCAGTGCCTTGATCAGCAAGATCTTCCAGCGTCTTCACGCCTTTCGCGGCCAGTTTAAAGGCCATCTCACGAGAAAGGCTGTCTAATGCCAGCAGATCTTCGGCAGGTTCAGCGTCTCCCAGCGATTCTTCTTGTGCGAGCGCGATGGTGGTCAACGCTTCTTTCGCACGTGCGCGCAAAATGTCGACAGTATCTTCGTCTAAGCCGTCAATTTCGAGCATTTCGCTGGTTGGCACATAGGCCACTTCTTCAAGGGTGGTGAAACCTTCTTCCACCAAGGTTTGTGCAAAGTCTTCGTCAATATCGAGATATTTAACAAACAGCTCTAACGAAGCTTGTGCTTCTTCTTGGTGTTTTTTCTGGAGGTCTTCAACCGTCATCACGTTCAGTTCCCAACCGGTCAGTTGAGAGGCCAAACGCACGTTTTGTCCGTTACGCCCAATCGCTTGCGCTAGGTTATCAGCCTCGACGGCAATATCCATGGAGTGGGTATCTTCATCGACGATGATAGAGGCGACGTCTGCAGGCGCCATGGCATTGATCACAAATTGGGCAGGATTATCGTCCCAAAGCACGATGTCAATACGCTCGCCACCCAGTTCAGTTGATACCGCTTGTACACGTGCACCACGCATCCCCACACACGCACCGACGGGATCGATACGTTTGTCGTTGGTTTTCACGGCAATTTTAGCGCGTGAAGCAGGATCGCGGGCAGCGCCCATCAGCTCAATCATCTCTTCGCCAATTTCTGGCACTTCGATGCGGAATAGCTCACTGAGCATTTCTGGCTTGGAGCGCGTCATGAACAATTGGAAGCCTCGCGCTTCAGGACGCACAGCATACAACAGACCACGTACTCGGTCGCCAGGACGGAAGTTTTCACGAGGGAGTTGATCATCACGTTGGATAACCGCTTCCGCGTTGTTTCCTAAGTCGACAATGATAACATCGCGATTGACTTTTTTGACCACACCGGTGACAAGCTCACCTTCGTTGTCCATGAACTGCTCAACCACTTGTGCACGCTCAGCTTCACGCACTTTTTGTACGATCACTTGCTTAGCGGTTTGGGTGGTAATGCGGTCGAAGACAACCGATTCAATTTGATCTTCTACAAACCCGCCTAGTTCGAGGGTTTCATCATCATATTGGGCCGCTTCCAACGTGATTTCACGCGTTGGCTGGGTGACTTCATCGACGACAAGCCAACGACGGAAGGTGTCGAATTCACCGGATTTGCGATCAATGGCGACACGCACATCGATTTCGGCCTCGTACTTCTTTTTGGTTGCCGTTGCCAGCGCGGTTTCCAGTGCTTCGAAAATACGCTCTCGTGGAACGGCTTTTTCGTTTGAGACCGCTTCGACAACAGCCAAGATTTCTTTATTCATCTACTAATGCCTCATTTACTCTTAAAATGAAGGAACCAGGTTTGCTTTGGCGATGTTACTCAAGGCAAACGCCTCATCTTGGCCGTCCACGCGAACCGTGATGGTATCGCCATCGACAGAAAGGATTTCGCCTTTCCACTTACGGCGGTTTTGCATAGCCATTTTCAGCACGATGTTCACTTCATGCCCGATGAATTGCTGATAGTGATCAGCGGTGAACAGTGGACGATCAACACCTGGAGATGACACCTCTAGGTTGTACGCCACTGTGATTGGGTCTTCCACATCCATTACCGCGCTCACTTGACGGCTCACATCGGCACAATCGTCCACCGTGATACCATTTTCATGGTCAATAAAGATACGCAGTGTTGAATGCTGGCCAGCTCGAACAAATTCAAGCCCAACCAACTCATAGTCCAACGCCTCAACAGGCGCGGTTAAAAGTTCAGCCAGTTGTTTCTCTAATCCTGTCATTCCAAACCCCAGAAATAAAAAAAGGGCTTAAAAGCCCAGTTACTATCCGAATGGTCTTCTTCAGATAACAAAAAACCCCGAAAATCGGGGTTTAATGTAACTGGACCCTGATGCTATGCCATCAACATAAGTCGTTAGCATAGCCGTTATTGCTGGTGTCGGAATCATCGCAACAATAACGAGAGAGTAACTCTCTACACAAAGGCTTATTGGTCCGCTTCGTGCTGCCCCGAGGGCAAAAAGGCTAGCACGTGGCTAGCCCGGTCAGCGTGGCTTTGACAACAAACGCTGACGCGTTATTCAGTTTAGCCGTTATTTAAACAACAAACTTAAAATTGGTTGCGGGAGACGGATTTGAACCGCCGACCTTCGGGTTATGAGCCCGACGAGCTACCAAACTGCTCCATCCCGCGTCCGATTCGCGATAATTATATCGCTTTTTACAACAAAGGTGCAAGTGATTGCCCTTTGTGAACTTGGTGCCGAGAGCGGGACTTGAACCCGCACGCCTATAAAGGCACTACCCCCTCAAGATAGCGTGTCTACCAATTCCACCACCTCGGCTCAATTTTTACTGAGGGATCTCACTGTTATCAACAGGGATTTCATCCTCTTTTGGCGCAGCTTGCTGTTGTGTAGCAGGCTCGCTTAAATCTTCAAAACCGCTTTTTGCTTTAGGGTCATGCGCTGTCAAGTTACCGAGCACAAGACTCAGTGCGAAGAACGCGATTGCAAAACCGGTTGTCATTCGGGTTAAAAAGTTTCCAGAGCCGCCAGAGCCAAACACGGTGTTTGATGCCCCAGCCCCGAATGAGGCTCCCATATCTGCGCCTTTACCTTGCTGAACCAGAACCAGGCCAATTACACCGATTGCGGCCAACAGATAAATCACAAGTAGAATTTCGTACATGGTTCCACCTATGCTCCAGGTTGTTGAGCCGGCAGTGTTACTTCTCAGCCAGCGCAGCCCCCTTTGTTGGGAGCGGGTGAATAGTAGCGAAAGCGCGGTGATGAAACAAGAGAAATTTACAAAAAACCTTGATTTCGACGTCGTTTGCGCAATCTATGACCACCCGCCCTTTATTATTAACAGTTCGCCTTCACCGCCTCTGCGATTTCGAGTGCGTAGGCGTTCACGTTATCGGCATCCGGTCCTTCGACCATCACCCGAATCAAAGGCTCAGTGCCTGATTTGCGCAGCAACACGCGCCCCTGCTCACCCAGTTTATTTTCCACTGCGGCTTTGGCAGCCAGTACGGGCTCACTTTGGAGTGGGTCGACACTGCCACTAAAGCGCACGTTTTCTAGTACTTGTGGCAATAACGTCATGCCATCGCTTAACGCTTTTAAATCCATTCCCGTGGCGGCAACACTGGCCAGTACCTGCAATGCCGCCACAATGCCGTCTCCGGTGGTGACTTTATCCAAGACAATCACATGGCCTGAATTTTCCGCACCAATTCGCCAGCCTTTTTCTTGGAGTAGCTCCATCACATAGCGATCACCCACTTTGGCACGTGCGAATGGGATCCCGAGCGATTGTAATGCCAACTCCATGCCCATGTTGGTCATCAAAGTGCCAACCACGCCGCCTTTCAGCTCACCACGGCGTAAACTTTCGCGCGCGATGATGTAGGCAATTTGGTCGCCATCAATTTTATTGCCAAGATGATCAACCATGATCACACGATCACCGTCACCATCAAAGGCTACCCCAAGGTCTGCTTTTTCTTCCAACACGCGTTGCTGCAGCGCGCGTACATCGGTAGCTCCCACTTCATCATTGATATTGGTCCCGTTTGGCGCACAGCCAATGGTCAGCACGTCTGCCCCTAATTCACGAAAAACAGAGGGGGCAATGTGATACGTCGCGCCATGGGCGCAATCAAGGACAATTTTTAAGCCACTCAGGCTTAACGCACTGGGGAAGGTACCTTTACAGAATTCGATGTAACGTCCGGCCGCATCGTTGATGCGGCTTGCTTTGCCCAATTCGGCAGATTCGACACAAGTCAGTGTTTTTTCGAGTTCCGCTTCAATCGCAAGCTCAACATCATCGGGAAGTTTGGTGCCCTCGGAGGAGAAGAATTTAATGCCGTTGTCGTAATGCGGGTTATGTGAGGCAGAAATAACGATCCCTGCTTCAGCGCGAAACGTTTGAGTCAGATACGCAATCGCCGGCGTTGGCATAGGGCCAGTGAAGGCAGCTTCTAAGCCTGCTGCGGATAAGCCTGATTCGAGTGCAGACTCAAGCATGTAGCCCGATATTCGAGTATCTTTACCAATCAGCACTTTGCGGGTGCCTTGTTGCGACAAGACGCGCCCGGCGGCCCAACCTAGTTTGAGCATAAACTCTGGGGTGATCGGAAATTCACCCACCTTACCGCGCACACCATCTGTGCCAAAGTATTTACGTTCTGCCATTGTTTTTATTCTCCTGGTGCTTCATTTTCTTGCATCGTCAACGCCACGACCTTGAGCGCATCGGCCGTCTCTTTAACATCGTGAACACGGATAATCTGTGCGCCTTTCACTGCCGCTAACGTGGCACAAGCGATGCTGCCACCTAGCACGTCGTGAGGTGTTTTATCTAGCGCTTTGTAAATCATAGATTTGCGCGACATCCCCGCCAAGATCGGCAAACCAAAGTGATGGAAATGATCTAATTGTGCGAGCAACTGATAGTTGTGTGCCAAGGTTTTACCAAACCCATAGCCCGGATCCAAAATGATATTTTGCCTGATAACACCAGCATCCAGGCAAGCATCTATTCGCTGGTTTAGAAATTGTATTACGTCTTGGATAACATCCGTGTAGTCGGGTGCCGCTTGCATGGTTCTAGGCTGGCCCTGCATGTGCATGATGCACACGGGTACCTGGAGATCGGCAGCGGCAGTCAATGCGCCAGGCTCTCTGAGCGCGCGAACATCATTGATCAGGTTCGCGCCAGCTTCGACAGCGGCGCGCATGACCGCAGCTTTGCTGGTATCAATCGAGATCCAACAATCCGATCGCTCGCGGATAGCTTTTATCACTGGCACAACACGATTAATTTCGTCTTGCTCTGCCACATCAGCGGCACCAGGACGGGTCGACTCGCCCCCAATATCGATAATCGTCGCGCCATCAGCCAGCATCTGTCGTGCCCGCTCAACGGCTTTGCTTTGTTGTTGAAACAATCCGCCATCAGAGAAGGAATCCGGCGTGACATTGAGGATCCCCATAACGACGGGGCTATCAAGAGACAGGATTTTATTCTGGTGTGTTATTTCCATGCGTTTACTTCCAAGCACGATCAAAAAAACCCCGACGTATCGGGGTTTGTATTACTGTTGGTTTACGCTTCAGATTGGTTTTCTGAATCTAACGGCTTTTGTTTTTTATCATCTGATTGTTCATCAGATGCTTTCGTCGCTGATTCATCCGGTTTTTTGGGCGTGTCATCCGATGAAGACCCCCCGTCACCGCCTTCCCAACCTGCAGGCTCGCGAACATCACGACGGGCCATCAAGTCATCGATTTGTGCCGCATCGATGGTCTCGTATTTCATCAACGCATCTTTCATCGAATGCATGATATCGAGATTGTCTGCCAAGATTTGTTTTGCACGGTCGTAGTTACTGTCAATGATTTGACGGATTTCTCCATCAATCAAGCGCGCCGTTTCGTCCGAAATATGCTTGGTCTGTGCCATTGAACGGCCAAGGAAAACTTCGCCTTCCTCTTCCGCATAGAGCAATGGACCTAGTTTCTCTGAAAAGCCCCACTGCGTGACCATTTTACGAGCAATTTCTGTTGCGCGTTCAATGTCATTGGATGCCCCGGTCGAGACTTTGTCTTTTCCGTAAATCAGCTCTTCGGCTAAACGACCGCCATAAAGGCTTGAGATCATCGAGTTCAGGTGCTGACGCGACATGCTGATGCGGTCTTGCTCAGGCAGGTACATGGTCACACCCAATGCGCGTCCACGTGGGATGATCGAGACTTTGTAGACAGGATCATGTTCCGGCACTAAACGTCCAACAATGGCATGGCCTGCTTCGTGATAGGCAGTCGACTCTTTGATTTCTTCTGACATCACCATCGAACGGCGCTCTGCACCCATCATGATTTTGTCTTTAGCCAGTTCAAACTCGACCATGGAGACCACACGCTTATTACCGCGAGCCGAGAATAATGCTGCCTCGTTGACCAAGTTAGCCAAATCGGCCCCTGAGAACCCTGGGGTACCACGTGCAATAAGCGATGCATCGACATCATTACCGAGGGGGACTTTGCGCATGTGCACTTTTAGAATATGCTCACGGCCGCGGACATCAGGCAAGCTCACCACGACTTGGCGGTCAAAACGCCCCGGACGTAATAAAGCAGGATCCAAGACATCAGGACGGTTCGTCGCGGCGATAACAATCACCCCTTCGTTCCCTTCAAAGCCGTCCATTTCGACCAGCATTTGGTTAAGGGTTTGTTCACGCTCATCGTGACCGCCGCCTAAGCCAGCGCCACGTTGACGACCCACCGCATCGATCTCATCGATAAAGATAATACACGGCGCCGCTTTCTTGGCTTGCTCAAACATATCACGGACACGTGATGCACCGACACCCACGAACATTTCGACGAAGTCAGAGCCGGAAATGGTGAAGAAAGGCACTTTCGCTTCGCCTGCAATGGCCTTCGCCAGCAAGGTTTTACCCGTACCCGGAGGCCCCACCATCAATACACCGGTTGGAATTTTACCGCCCAGTTTTTGGAATCGGCTTGGATCACGCAGGTAATCCACCAGCTCTTTGACGTCTTCTTTTGCTTCGTCACAACCAGCGACATCGGTGAACGATGTTTTGACCTGCTCTTCGCTCATCATTTTGGCTTTTGATTTACCAAATGACATAGCGCCTTTGCCGCCCCCGCCTTGCATCTGACGCATGAAGAATATCCATACCCCGATAAGCAACAGCATAGGGAACCACGAGATGAAGATAGACGCCAACATGCTTGGCTCTTCTGGTGGTGTCCCTTTGACACTGACATTTTTGTTAAGCAAGTCATCTAACAACTTTGGATCGTTCATAACAGGCATGTAGGTGACATAATTCGAGCCGTCACGTCGGGTGACACTCAGCTCGCGATCGTCAAATTTTACTTCCTGTATTTGATCGTTGCCGATTTCGCGTACGAAAGAGGTATAGTCGACTTGACGACCGGCGTTGTCACCTGGTCCAAAACTTTGGAACACAGACATTAAGACAACGGCGATAACCAGCCACAGAATCAAGTTTTTTGCCATGTCACTCAAGGTGTTAGCCTCGCATAACTGAGATAGATAAATGTAAGGGTACTACAGTTTATAACCTGTAGCCACAATGTAGACCTCTCGCGACCGTGCGCGGGATGAGTCGGGTTTACGAATTTTGACCGCTGTAAACATTTTACGGACTTCGGCCAGATAATGATCAAAGCCTTCTCCTTGAAATACTTTTACCACGAAGCAGCCTTTGGGGCCTAACACTTCCCGGCACATATCCAACGCCAGCTCCACCAAATACATCGCACGCGGTTGGTCTGCCGCCTGGTTGCCACTCATGTTCGGCGCCATGTCAGACATCACCACGTCAACCATGTCAGGTTGTATACGATCAATAAGGGCATCAAGAACGGTTTGTTCACGAAAATCGCCTTGGAGAAAGCTGACGCCTGGCATCGAATCCATCGGTAAGATATCGCACGCGATCACTTGGCCTTCATCGCCGACTTGCGTCGCCGCATACTGCGACCATCCGCCAGGCGCGGCCCCTAAATCGACCACTGTCATACCGGGCTTTAAGATGCGATCTTTTTGCTGGATTTCTTCCAGTTTAAAGATAGCGCGTGAGCGATAACCTTTTTTTTGCGCTTCGTGCACATACTTATCGTCAAAGTGTTCTTTCAGCCAACGTCCTGAGCTAGCTGAATGCTTTTTGTTCGCCATGTTGTTCCTAACCAAACCCTATTGTTGGCAACGCATTATCATAAAATTCAATCGATTGCGCACTGAATGTTATTATTAAAGGTAGCTCAAAAGCGGCTATCTAGATAATTCGGTTGCCATGGAGCGTCTTTATACTGTTTCAGTTTGTGATGAGATGGCGTTAGAATGGCATGTTTTCAACCCCTAGCAAATAGAAATCGAGCCAACATGAAACTCAGCACCAAACAAAAACAGTATCTCAAAGGACTGGCTCACCAGCTTAAGCCTGTAGTCTTAATGGGCGCCAATGGCTTAACCGAAGCCGTGGTCGCTGAAATTGAGCTTGCGCTTGACCACCATGAATTGATCAAAGTGAAAGTCGCATCAGAAGACCGCGAGACCAAAAACCTGATTGTCGACGCTATCATTCGTGAAACTGGCGCCGAAAAAGTGCAGGTTATCGGCAAAACACTGGTGATTTACCGTCAAAGCGAAGAGCGTAAAATCACATTACCACGCAAATAGTTTGGGTGGCCTTAGTGGTTTGCCGCACTTGCGCTGAAGCATAACAAAAAAGGCCGCGTCGCGGCCTTTTTACTGTTGAAAACTCAGCGAAAAGTTACATCTAGTAACACTTTACTTAGACGTAATCGACGCTGCCAATCTCAAATTCTTTTACACCACCCGGTGTGGTGATGCTCACTTCTTCGCCTTCTTCTTTACCAATTAAGCCTCGGGCAATCGGTGAGTTCACAGAAATAAGGTTAGCTTTAATGTCCGCCTCATCATCACCCACGATACGATAGGTCAGTTCTTCGTCGGTATTGATGTCAATCACAGTCACGGTAGCACCAAAAATCACTTTGCCATTATTCGGCATTTTGGTGACATCAATCACTTGAGCGACCGATAGTTTGTATTCAATATCGCGGATTTGCGCTTCACAAATCCCCTGCTCTTCTCGCGCAGCATGATATTCCGCGTTTTCTTTTAAATCACCCAGCTCACGCGCCTCTGCAATGGCGTTAGAGATCTCTGGGCGACGTTTGGTCAACTTGTCCAGCTCTTCTCGTAGCAGCTGCTCGCCGCGTACGGTCATTGGCACTTTATCCATAAATGACATTACCTCTTTCAATCCACAGCAAAGGGATTTTGGCAAAACAAAGCCACGCCCAAACAAAAATTTGGGCGCGGCGGAATTCAACGCTTTTTTTCGATTGTAAACAAGAATTGGCGCAAAATCATCTCTGATCCGGCAATAGCGTGACCGACCAGCCGGTGATTGTCCAGCAGGTGAGGTGTATCAGGCCTGCGTGCGGCTTGTCTTCAAGGCTGGACAGGGTAGGATAAACACGATGCAATAACACAAAGGCTCTCACTCATGACTCGCGCTCTTTTTCGCTGCCTAGCACCGATACGTTGCCTAGCGGTTATTTTCTGCCTCGCACTTAGCGTATTATTCACGACATCACTAGCTTATGCATCGAATCAGCTGACGATTGAACAGCTGACCCCTTTATTGCCCAAAGGCAGTCAGGCCGCCTTGTGGGTCAGCGATCCCCAACACACACAACCGCAGCTTAGTCAGCAAGTGGATGCATTGCTTCCCCCTGCGAGTACACAAAAGCTACTCACCGGGCTCGCCGCTCGCCTTTATTTACCGAGTACCTTCCGTTTCTCGACACGGCTGGTACAAGCTGGCGATGACATCGCGCTTATTTTTAATGGCGATCCCTTATTAACTCGCAAAGATATTCGTCAGCTACTTAGTCAACTGCCTCGTCGAGGGCTGGATAATATCAATCATCTTTACCTGGACGGCCAAGCCTTCGCCGGTCGCTCTCGCGCCCCCGGATGGCCTTGGGATATTCTCGCCGTCTGTTACAGCGCTCCCTCAACCGCAATAACACTGGATCATAATTGTGTGCAGGGGGCAATATACAGCCAGCCCGATCAAGTACAAACACGCGTTCATGTTCCTCGTCATCAGCCAATTTCAGTGACTAGCGACGCCCTTACGGTGACAGAAGAACAGCAAACAGCGCGTCACTGCGGGCTTGATTTAACCGCCACCGCGGATAATCAGTATCACTTTTCTGGCTGTCTTGCCCACCGGGACAGGCCGCTGCCATTAAATTTTGCGGTTCAAACCCCTTCCGCCTATGTGAAAGCCATTGTTGCCGATGAGCTCGCACGATTGAATGTGCACCTCAATGGTCAAATTCTGGTCGCACCGGCTCCTAGCCAACATCGTGAACTTGCCCGCCATCACTCTGTCCCGTTACCGTCACTGCTGACCACCATGCTGCGAGACTCAGACAACTTGATTGCGGATAACCTTTTGAAAGCGCTCGGGCGGCGCTATTTTCAGCAGCCGGGATCTTACCGCAATGGCGTCGCGGCAGTTAAAGCCATCTTGCAAAAGGCAGGGATCGACCTATCCCGCGCTATCTTAGTGGATGGATCCGGTTTATCCCGAAACAACCGTTTAAGCGCGCGCCAGTTGGCCAGTGTTCTTCACTATATCTCGACGCACCCTGAGCTGGGACTGATTGATATGCTCCCCACGGCAGGCATGGATGGCACACTTAAGTATCGGCAAAGTGTCCGACACGCGCCGATTAAAGGGCGATTAAAAGCCAAGAGCGGCTCGCTTTATGGCAGTTTTAACTTGGCCGGTTTACTAGAGGATGACACCGGGCAGGCGCATATTGTGGTGCAGTTAGTCAGTCATTATCACCCGGATGAAGACGCGTTACCTGACAATCTACCCGCACCGATCACCCAATTTGAACGTGAGTTTTATCACGCATTGATCCGTGGCCAGCTCGTACCTGCTTTCGCTCGCGCTCAGCCATGAACGCGCGATAAGAAAGACCCGCCAAAAAGGCGGGTCTGATGGCTGCTTATTGACGTCTCATCGGGTTAAGACTTGGTCAGTACTCGTGCGTGCAGCGATTGCACCGGATTCACTTTGGTGGTGTCGGCCGCCGTTAACGCCATGCACGTGGCGAAGGCCGCATTCAGTGTGGTGGTATAATTGACCTTGGCGGCCAGCGCACCACGACGTAAGACTTTTGAATCTTCAATCGCTTGGCGCCCCTCGGTGGTATTGACAATATAGCTATACTCACCGTTTTTGATGCGGTCAAGAATGTGCGGACGTCCTTCGTGCACTTTGTTGACAAGGCGCGGATTGATCCCCGCTTCTCCCAGAATAACGGCAGTGCCGTGGGTGGCATCAAGCTCAAAGCCAAGTTTCAGCAGCTTCGCGGCCAGGTCGACCACGCGCTGCTTATCGTTATTGCGAACCGACAACAAGGCTCGCCCGCTTTCGCTATAGGCTTTGCCACAGGCTAAATCCGCTTTAGCAAACGCTTCAGCAAAGGTATCGCCCACACCCATCACTTCACCGGTTGAGCGCATTTCTGGCCCAAGCAAAGGATCCACGCCTGGGAACTTATTAAACGGGAGTACCACCTCTTTCACGGAATAGTAAGGTGGAATCACTTCGTTCACGAACCCTTGCTCGGCAAGTGATTGTCCTGCCATGACGCGAGCAGCAATTTTCGCCAGCGGCACTCCTGTCGCTTTAGACACAAATGGAACCGTTCGTGCAGCCCGCGGGTTTACTTCAATCAGATAAATTTCATCATCTTTCACCGCAAACTGGGTATTCACCAAGCCGCGTACACCAAGCTCTAAGGCTAATTTACGTACTTGTTCACGCATCCGATCTTGAACGTCATCGCTCAACGTATACGCTGGTAGTGAACACGCCGAATCGCCCGAGTGCACTCCCGCTTGCTCAATGTGCTCCATAATGCCACCAATGACAACGATGTCACCGTCACACACGGCATCAATATCTACTTCGGTCGCGTCATCAAGGAAGTGATCGAGCAAGACGGGAGATTCATGCGACACACTCACGGCCTCATTAAAGTAGCGACGCAAATCCGTTTCGTCATACACGATTTCCATCGCCCGCCCCCCAAGCACATAAGACGGACGCACCACTAGCGGGTAGCCAATCTCTTTCGCTTTTTCCACCGCCTGCTCTAATGCCGTCACGGTGGCGTTGGCAGGTTGTTTCAGCCCTAGGCGCTCTACCGCATCTTGGAAACGTTCACGGTCTTCCGCGCGGTCAATTGCATCAGGACTAGTACCAATGATCGGCACCCCAGCCGCTTCTAGCGCTCGAGCCAGTTTAAGTGGGGTTTGGCCACCATACTGAACAATTACCCCTTCAGGGTTTTCGACCCGAACAATCGCCAACACATCTTCCAAGGTCACCGGCTCAAAGTAGAGGCGATCGGAAGTATCATAGTCGGTAGAGACGGTTTCAGGGTTACAGTTCACCATGATGGTCTCATAGCCGTCTTCGCGCAGCGCTAACGAAGCATGGACGCAGCAATAATCAAACTCGATGCCCTGTCCGATACGGTTCGGCCCACCACCGATAACCATAATTTTCTTTTTATCGGTTGGTTGCGATTCACATTCATCATCATAGCTTGAGTACATGTACGCGGTATCAGAGGAAAACTCAGCTGCGCACGTATCAACGCGTTTGTAGACCGGATGGATGTTGAATTTATCCCGCAGTTTGCGCACTTCAATTTCAGACACCCCGAGAAGATTCGCCAAGCGCACATCGGAAAAACCTTTACGTTTTAATTGGCGCAGCGCGACCGCATTAAGACCAGCAAACCCATTATCTCGGACTTGTTGTTCATGTTTGACGATGTCTTCGATTTGCACCAAGAACCAGCGATCAATATTGGTGAGGTTGAAAACCCCATCGACCGACATGCCTGCACGGAAGGCATCCGCGACATACCAAATCCGCTCGGCGCCCGGCTCTTTCAGCTCATGGCGAATACGCGTCAATGCGGTATCATCATCCAGGTTGACCATCTCATCAAAACCAGACGCGCCGGTTTCTAGACCGCGTAATGCTTTCTGTAACGATTCTTGTTGGTTACGGCCAATGGCCATCACCTCGCCCACGGATTTCATCTGGGTCGTCAGTCTATCATTGGCGCCAGCAAATTTTTCAAAGTTAAAGCGTGGGATTTTCGTGACCACGTAATCAATGGTCGGCTCAAATGAAGCCGGTGTGGCGCCGCCGGTAATATCATTCATCAGCTCATCAAGGGTAAAGCCAACCGCTAATTTGGCCGCTACTTTGGCAATCGGGAAACCGGTTGCTTTTGATGCTAAGGCTGATGAACGCGAGACACGCGGGTTCATTTCAATGATCACCATGCGCCCATTATTAGGGTTGATCCCAAACTGAACGTTTGACCCACCGGTTTCGACACCGATTTCACGCAGCACAGCCACAGAGGCATTGCGCATCAATTGGTATTCTTTATCGGTCAATGTTTGAGCGGGCGCGACGGTGATCGAATCACCAGTGTGGACACCCATCGCATCGACGTTTTCAATCGAGCAGACAATGATGCAGTTATCGTTTTTATCCCGCACCACTTCCATTTCGTACTCTTTCCAACCAATCAAGGATTCATCAATCAACAGCTCGTTGGTTGGCGACAAATCCAGACCTCGCTCGCAAATGTCTTTAAATTCTTCTTGGTTGTAGGCAATACCGCCACCAGTGCCGCCCATGGTAAATGAAGGGCGGATAATACAAGGGAAACCCACTTCATCGAGTACCTTGTGAGCCTCATCCATACTGTGGGCAATGCCCGCACGCGGACACTCAAGGTTAATGCTGCGCATCGCTTCATCAAAACGGTGTCGGTCTTCCGCTTTATCAATGGCGTCGGCTGTTGCACCAATCATCTCTACGCCAAATTCCGCCAGTACGCCGTGACGCTCGAGATCAAGTGCACAGTTTAATCCCGTTTGACCGCCCATGGTCGGTAACACCGCATCGGGGCGCTCTTTCTCAATAATATGTTTCACTACCTGCCACTGAATCGGCTCGATATAGGTCGCATCGGCCATTTCGGGATCAGTCATGATGGTCGCTGGGTTCGAGTTCACGAGAATAACCCGGTACCCCTCTTCGCGTAGCGCTTTACACGCTTGTGCCCCTGAGTAGTCAAATTCACAGGCTTGGCCGATGACAATCGGGCCTGCGCCCAGGATTAGAATGCTTTTTATGTCTGTGCGTTTTGGCATGCTCAACGACTCCGATTAGGCGCGATGTTGTTTGATAAGGTCGATAAAATGGTCAAAAAGAGGCGCCGCATCATGCGGTCCTGGACTTGCCTCTGGGTGGCCTTGGAAGCTAAAGGCGGGTTTTTCAATATGATGAATGCCTTGTAAGCTGCCATCGAACAAAGACACATGGGTCGCCCGCAATGTGTCTGGCAAGCTATCTTTATCGGCCGCAAAGCCATGGTTTTGGCTGGTGATCATCACCACGTCTCGGTCTAAATCTTTCACCGGGTGATTGGCACCATGATGGCCAAATTTCATTTTCACCGTCTTAGCACCGCTCGCCAGTGCTAAAATTTGGTGGCCCAAGCAAATACCAAATAAAGGCACGCCTTTCGCTAAGAAGGTTTGCGTCGCCGCAATCGCGTAGTCACACGGGGCTGGATCGCCAGGACCGTTGGATAGGAAAACTCCATCCGGATTCATCGCCAGCACCTCGTCTGCGGGTGTGGTGGCAGGCACCACCGTCAAACGACAGCCACGGTCAACCAGCATACGCAAAATGTTACGTTTAGCACCAAAGTCATACGCCACTACGTGATAAGGCAATTCACTATCAGGTAAAGCATCGGGTAAGCCTTGATGAAGTTGCCAAGAGCCTTGTGTCCAGCTGTAGCTTTCCTGAGTGGTCACTTCTTTGGCGAG
Organism: Salinivibrio sp. MA440; assembly: GCF_001996265.1. Taxonomy (NCBI): domain Bacteria; kingdom Pseudomonadati; phylum Pseudomonadota; class Gammaproteobacteria; order Vibrionales; family Vibrionaceae; genus Salinivibrio; species Salinivibrio sp. MA440. The sequence goes on along the minus strand of NZ_MUFI01000034.1, from coordinate 20,068 downwards.
ATCCATGCCCTTTAGGCCAGGAAAATCTTGCGCGTTAACCAAAGCCAATGCTTCATCCACGCTGTCGCCAGCGACAATGCAACCATTTTGCGCCCCTTTTTCACGCAACAAACGGGTGAGCTTACGCGTATCAATGTCGGCAATGCCAACAATGTTGTGTTGCTTGAGGTAATCAGAAAGGGATTGTTGATTGCGGAAGTTGCTAGCTAAGAGAGGGAGATCACGAATCACGAGGCCTTGAGCGTGAACTTGGGAGGATTCTTCGTCTTCGGTATTGGTGCCGGTGTTGCCAATGTGGGGATAAGTAAGAGTGACTATTTGACGGGAATAAGAGGGGTCGGTGACAATTTCTTGATACCCCGTCATCGAGGTATTGAAAACCACTTCTCCCACCGCGGAGCCATCCGCGCCGATCGGGGTACCGTGGAACACTGTCCCATCTTCTAGGACTAAGAGCGCAAACTTGCTCAAGACAACCTCCAGTTTATATAAAAATGCACTTTTAACGACTAACGTTGCATTTACGTATTCCATCTAAGATCAAAACCCGCGTCAAGCTGAATTTTGACAAATTGCGCGCATTCTAGGGATGCATGGAGAAGCTGTCAATCAAACCCGCGTTTTTTTGTTTTCTTTATTCACCACTCAATAGATTTCCTTATCTAAGCCGCCATAAAACACAGCTTAAATCGACTTTACGGTACAAAAAACACCCAAATCACTGCCAGCACATTACGTAATGACACAATATCTGTCTAAAAAAATAAAAGCTCATTAGCAAACGTTTACCTTTACTTTTAACACCTGAGAAATACAGTCTCGTGCAAAAATAGCGATATGAGCCCAGTAAAAAATAGATAAAGCTGGAGGAGTAACACAAACAGAGAGGGCGTTTTACGTATAAGCAAAAAACATCGCGCCGAAGCGCGATGAATAGTTATTTTAAATCGAGGACATCTTGCATGGTATAAAAACCCGACGGGTGCTGATTGAGCCAAACCGCTGCACGGACCGCGCCTTTGGCAAAGGTATTACGGTTTGAGGCCTTGTGCGTGATCTCAACACGCTCACCGATATCGGCAAACATCGCAGTATGTTCGCCAACAATGTCACCGGCACGAAGGGTGGCAAAACCAATCTCGTCTTTGCTGCGCTCGCCCGTATTCCCTTCTCGCGCATAGACAGCCACATCGCTGAGGTTGTTACCCATTGCCCCCGCAATCGCTTCGCCCATACCTAGCGCTGTGCCTGAAGGGGCATCCACTTTATGGCGGTGGTGGGCTTCAACAATTTCAATATCGCATTCCTCCCCCATCACTTTGGCGGCTTGCTCGAGCAACTTAAACACTAGGTTCACCCCCACACTGTAGTTGGGCGCCATGACTAAGGCAGTTGACTCAGCGGCCTCATGAATGACTTGTTTTTGCGCCTCGTCAAACCCGGTGGTGCCAATGACTAATTGTTTACCTTGTTGTTGGCATAACGCCAAATGCGCCATCGTGGCCGATGGTGCGGTAAAGTCGATAATCACGTCGAAGTCATCACTGACATTAGCAAGGTCGTCCACCACGTTAACCCCTAAACGGCCAATTCCTGCCAACTCACCCGCATCTGTGCCTACTAGGCTAGATTCAGGGCGCTCACTCGCCGCGCCCAATGTTGCGCCCGAGTATTGTGCAACCGCTTGAATAAGGTTGCGGCCCATTCGTCCAGCCGCGCCTGCAATGGCAATACGTACCATGATTTTCCCCTTTGTCACTTTGCCAGCAAATTGGCTCCTTGATCGTAACTGACCACTCTAGCGCGTTCCCTGGCACTTGTATATTGGCGAAAAAAAGGAAGCTTTCGCTTCCCTTTTTGGTCTGGATCATCACGGTTAAGTGACTTCACGAATTTGTAATTCCTTCGGCACTTCAAAGAACATGTTTTCTTCTCGTCCAGAGAGATTTTCAACCTCTGTGGCACCAAGCTGCTTGATGCGCTCGATAATATGATTCACCAGCTCTTCAGGCGCCGATGCCCCTGCCGTGATCCCAACGGTATGCTTGCCGTCTAACCAAGCGGGGGCAATGTCTTGTGCTGTATCAACCAAATACCCAGGCGTACCTAGCTTTTCAGAAAGCTCACGGAGGCGATTTGAATTTGAGCTATTTTTCGATCCAACGACAATCATCACATCACAGCTTTGCGCAAGATCGCGTACCGCATCTTGGCGGTTCTGTGTGGCATAACAAATATCATCTTTGCGCGGGCCTTGGATATTGGGAAATACCTGCCGCAAGGTATCAATCACATCTGCCGTTTCATCCACAGACAGTGTAGTTTGACTGACATAGTGTAGGTTATCTGGATCGTTGACCTTGAGGGTATAGACATCGTCTGGGGTTTCAACCAAATACATGCCACCCGTTTCGCTGGCGTATTGACCCATGGTGCCTTCCACTTCTGGGTGGCCCGCATGGCCTATCAGCACCACTTCCATGTTTTTGCGGCTTGCGCGCGCCACTTCCATATGGACCTTGGTCACCAATGGACAGGTGGCATCAAACACGGTCAATTGACGCGATTTCGCCTCGTTCCGCACCGCTTGTGATACACCGTGTGCAGAGAAGATCACAATACTGTCGTCAGGCACTTCGCTGATCTGCTCAACAAAAATCGCCCCACGCTGCTTTAACCCTTCCACGACGAAACGGTTGTGCACCACTTCATGACGCACATAAATCGGCGGTTGATAGATTTCTAACGCTCGTTCAACAATACTGATTGCACGATCGACGCCCGCACAAAAGCCACGGGGATTGGCAAGTAGGATCTTCATGACTACGCCTTATTGCACACTTATAATTTCAACGTCAAAAATGACGGTTTTACCCGCCAAAGGATGATTAAAGTCAACGGTGACTGAGTCGCCAGAGACCGCGGTAATAATCCCCGGAATTTCTTGCCCTTGAGGACCACTAAACGCAATGATCGCACCTTCTTCGGCGGGTGTTTCTCCTCCGAAATGGCGGCGATCCATATGATGAATATTATCAGGGTTTGGCTGCCCAAAGGCATCTTCAGGCGCTAAGGTAAAGCTACTCGAGGCGCCTTCTTTTAAGCCCAATAAGCAGTTTTCAAAGTTTTCGGTCAGACTGCCGTCTCCCATCACCAATTTCGCAGGCTTCCCCGCATTATGGGTGGTATCGGCCACCGAGCCATCTTCAAGCTTGATGGTAAAATGCATAATCACTTCGCTAGCGGCGCTGATCGCTTTCATGATTCATCCTTTTTGAAAGTCGGAGTGTGCAGATAGATACGCATTATCCCTGCTTGGTCGATGACGCGTCCTGACGAAAACTTTCCAGAATTACCAACGCCGCCCCCAAACAAATCGCGGAATCCGCCAAGTTAAACGCCGGCCAATGCGACGTGCCAATGTAAAAATCTAAAAAGTCGATGACATAACCATGAACAAGCCGATCAAATAAATTACCCAATGCGCCGCCGATGATCATCGCATAGGCAATATTGATCAGCCGTTGGCTTGCTGGGGTGGTCCGCATCCAATAAGCCAGTAATCCACTGACTCCTAGTGCAATCACGCTAAATAGCCAACGCTGCCAGCCTCCAGCATCACTCAAAAAACTAAAGGCTGCGCCATGGTTATGCACGTAGGTAAGATTAAAAAAAGGCAACAGTTCAGTGCGGTTAGCAAACCCGTATTCCATGGTTTGCATCACCAGCCACTTACTACCAATATCGAGCGCAAACACCAGAGGCGCCAGCCAAAGCCAGCGCCATCCTGATTGCGAGAGGGAAAGAGTCTGCATCACGCAAATTGGCGAGTTTCGCCTTCTCCTGCAATGTTGGTCACACAACGGCCACAGATCTCTTCATGGCCAGCAATGGTGCCCACGTCGGCGACGTGATGCCAGCAACGTTCGCACTTCGCCGCACTTGAAGCCGTCACCTCAACAGCAAGGCCTTCAACATCCGTTTTCGTCGCAGATATTGGGGCTTCACCGGCGACCACAGTTGCTTTTGACGTTAACAGCACAAAGCGAAGTTCATCGCCCATTAAGCGCAGTTTTTCGGCAAAATCGGCGGGCGCATATAGGGTCACTTCGGCTTCTAGTGAGCCACCAATGACTTTTTCGTTACGGGCCTGTTCAAGCGTTTTATTGACCGCATCGCGTACGTTTAACAATTTCGCCCAGAACGCCTGATTAAGGGCAGCACTGTCTTCAAGATCAAACAGGCCGTCATACCAGACATCGGTAAAGACAAACTTGCTACGCTCGCCCGGCATTTCATTCCAAATTTCATCCGCCGTGAACGACATAATAGGAGCCATCCAACGGACCAAGGCTTCGACAATGTGGAACAGTGCCGTTTGGCAGCTTCGGTGCGCATGGCTGCCGGCTTTCGCGGTGTATTGGCGATCTTTAATAATATCGAGATAAAAAGATCCCATCTCAATCGAGCAGAACTGCATCAAGCGTTGCGTGACTTGGTGGAAATTACAGGCTTCAAATGCTTCTGTAATTTCTTGCTGTGCCGCCAACGCACGTCCCACCGCCCAACGATCAACCGCGACCAAATCGTCTGGGGCAACCAAGTCGGTTTTAGGATCAAAGCCATGTAGGTTCGCCAGCAAGAAACGCGAGGTGTTGCGGATACGACGATACGCATCGGCGCTGCGTTTTAGGATCTCATCCGAAACGGTGATCTCACCCGTGTAATCGGTTGATGCCACCCATAAACGCAAAATATCGGCACCCAGCTTGTTCATCACGTCTTGCGGCGCGATGGTGTTCCCCAAAGATTTCGACATCTTGCGGCCTTTGCCGTCAACGGTGAAACCATGAGTCAGCACTTTTCGATACGGGGCCTTTTCTTTGATGGCGACCGAGGTCATTAACGATGATTGGAACCAACCACGGTGCTGATCCGACCCTTCGAGGTACATGTCAGCTTCTTGGCCGTTGAACTCGTCACGCTGGTTAACCACCGCATAGTGCGTCGCGCCTGAATCAAACCATACATCGAGCGTATCCAGCACTTTCTCGTACTGGTCTGCTTCATCGCCAAGCAGCTCGTTAAGATCCAAATCCCACCACGCTTGAATGCCCGATTGCTCTACCCGCTTTGCAACCTGCTCAATCAGGTTAATCGTATCGGGGTGAAGCTCTGACGTTTCTTTGTGAACGAACAAGGCAATGGGTACGCCCCAGGTACGCTGACGAGAAATACACCAGTCTGGACGGCCTTCAACCATGGATTCAATGCGGCTTTGCCCCCAGTCAGGGATCCATTCAACGTTTTTGATCTCTTGTAAGGCTTTATCTCGCAGACCGGCTTTATCCATGCCGATAAACCACTGTGGCGTCGCTCGGAAAATAATCGGCGTTTTGTGGCGCCAGCAGTGCGGATAGCTGTGTTCATAGGCATGATGATGCAGCAGCGCGCCATGCGTTTTAAGCGTCTCAATGACATTATCATTGGCTTTAAACACGTGCTGACCGGCAAACAGTGGTGTATCAGGTAAATACACACCATTGCTCCCCACAGGATTGGCCACTTCTAGGTCGTATTTTTTCCCCACCACGAAGTCTTCTTGGCCGTGTCCAGGCGCAGTGTGGACAACCCCCGTACCCGACTCAGTTGTCACGTGATCGCCAAGGATCACCGGCACGTCAAAATCATAAAATGGGTGTTGAACACGTTGCAGCTCTAACGCTTCACCTTTACAAAAACCAAGGTTGTGATAGTGCTCGATACCAGCACGATCCATGACGTCTTTGGCCAACTCTGCCGCCAGAATTAAGCGCTGTGGCTGCTCGCCTTCGACTTGCACCAGCACATATTCCAGATCCGCGGACACAGCAACGGCGCGGTTAGCCGGCAGAGTCCAAGGCGTCGTCGTCCAGATCACCGCCGAAACAGGCCCTTCGCCTTGATGCTCACCAGCAAGGGTAAAGGTGTTCACGAGCGCCTGCTCATCGACCGCACGGAACATGACGTCAATCGATGGGGACGTCTTGTCTTGATACTCGACTTCGGCTTCGGCAAGGGCTGAACCACAATCCGTACACCAGTGAACCGGTTTAAACCCTTTGTGCAAGTGGCCATTACCCGCAATCTTACCCAAGGCACGGATGATGCTGGCCTCAGTTTTAAAATCCATGGTGAGATAGGGTTTATCCCACTCACCCAACACGCCAAGACGTTTGAAGTCGGCTTTTTGACCTTCCACTTGCTTGGCCGCGTATTCACGACATTTTTCACGGAACTCGGCGGTGGAGATTTTCTGACCCGGCTTGCCCACTTTTTTTTCTACCATCAATTCGATAGGTAGACCGTGGCAGTCCCAGCCAGGGACATACGGTGCGTCATAGTCCGCCAGCGTTTTCGATTTAATAATAATGTCTTTGAGAATTTTATTAACAGAGTGACCAATATGAATATTGCCGTTCGCGTACGGAGGGCCGTCGTGCAAAATAAATGTTTTTTTGCCGTGCTTCGCTTGACGGATTGCACCGTAAAGATCTTCATCATACCAACGCTTGAGCATATCAGGCTCGCGCTTAGCAAGATTACCTCGCATCGGAAACGCAGTTTCCGGCAGGTTTAAGGTATCTTTGTAGTCACTCATTGATTATTGATTCCGTATGGAGGTTACTCTAGACATTATTGCCATCAGCCAGCCACGCACGCGCTGCCGATGCATCTCGTTGAATTTGCATTTTTAATGCGTCTACTGACGCGAATTTGGTTTCATCACGCAATTTGTGCAGTAGGCTAACTTCTAATTGTTTGCCGTATAAATCGAGCGTTTGATCGAATAGATGCACTTCTAACTGCTGATGGGTGCCATTGACCGTCGGTCGATTACCCACGTTGGCAACGCCCGGCAAAGATTGCCCTGCACGCGCACCGGACACGGTTACCGCGTACACACCCGATACAGGAGAGACTCGCCGCTTAAGCAGCACATTCGCGGTAGGAAAGCCGATCGTACGTCCAAGCTTTCGCCCATGCGCGACCCGCCCGCAAATACTGTAGGGTCGCCCCAACATATCGGCTGCCGCCTCTAACTGGCCCGCGAGAAGCGCATCTCGTATTGCGGTGCTACTCACCCGTCGGTCGCTGACACAAAAGCTTTCGGTACTCACTACCGCAAAGTGATGCTCTTTCCCGGCTTGCTCTAATCGAGCGAAGTCACCGGCACGCTTGAGGCCAAAGCGAAAGTCGTCACCCACTACCAGAAACTTAACACCCAATTGATTGACCAACAAGCGATCAACAAAGGCATCCGGGCTCATGGCGGCAAATGCTGGTGTAAAGCTGACACACAACAGCCTATCCACGCCTAACTTAGCCAGTTGAGTATATTTGTCGCGCAGCCGGGATAAACGTGCAGGGGCCTGATCGCCTTGAAACAATTCGAGCGGTTGAGGCTCAAACAGCATGACAGTCGCAGGCAAATCGAGGGCCCTGGCCTTCTCGACCACTTGGCGCAAGACCGCTTGGTGCCCAAGGTGGACACCATCAAAGTTACCGATGGTGAGTACACAGCCTCGGTGTTTGGCCCGGATATTGTGAATGCCTCGAATTAATTCCATCGCCTGCTGACTATTTGAACTATAAAAACTGGCGGATTATATACTAGTCAGCGCTGGCAATCAGCCCTGGATTGATATTCCGCGCTTACCATCATCCTCGGTGGCGGATATCGCCTAATCTCACACCAAACATCACTGCCGTGATCAGATAGAGGCTCCCCCCGCCAAGAATACAGCCAGCCAAGCTAATGCTGCGAGAGAATAATGGCATGGCCACCCATTGTGACAAACTTGGCATTAAAACATAAAGCCCAATAACCATGGCACAAACAGCCACCAGTAACTTAACAATAAACGTCACTGTTTCTCGAGAAAGGCGATAAATATGACGACGGTGTAGCCCTTGATACAACAGGCCTGCATTAATCAGCGCCGATAAGGCCGTGGCCATTGCTAACCCCACGTAGCTGAAGAAATAGGCAAAAATCGCGTTAAAGACCATATTGCTGACCATTGCGATGACACCGTATTTGACCGGTGTTTTAGTATCTTGGCGCGCATAATAACCAGGCGCCAGGACTTTGATCACCATAAAATTGACCAAACCACAGGCATAAGCCACCAGAGAAAGACTGGCCGCCTCCACGTCAGGTACACCAAATTCACCCCGCATAAACAGCACCATCAACATGGGCTTGGCGAGCACAATTAATCCAGCCATGGCGGGGATCCCGAGTAGCAGAACCATACGTACGCCCCAATCCATGGTCGCAGCAAACTGATCCGCCGATTTATCGACATGTTTTTTGGATAACGCGGGCAAGATCACCGTCGCAATCGCAATGCCAAATAACCCCAGTGGGAACTCTAATAAACGATCGGAGTAATACAGCCAACTGATAGAACCCGTCATTAAGAAGCTAGCAATAAAGGTATCGAATAACAGATTAATCTGACTGACGGATACCCCAAACAATGCTGGGATCATTAAATGTCGAATTTTGACAACGCCGGGATGATGCCATCCCCATTTAGGCCGCACGAGCATCCCCTCTTGCGCTAAAAAAGGCAGTTGGAACAAAAGTTGAATCACACCGCCTGCAAACACACCGATCGCAAGGCCTATTTCAGGTTGTGCCAAATGCGGGGATAGACCGATAGCCGCAGCAATAATCGCAACGTTTAAAAACACCGGCGTAAAGCTGGAAACTGCAAATTTATTCAGCGTGTTAAGGATAGCCCCCGATAGCGCAACAAAGGTAATAAACCACAAATAGGGGAAAGTGATTTTCAACATCAAGCTGGCCAACTCAAATTTTGCACCATCAGGCCCGCCATCTAGCCAATCGACAAACCAACCGGTACCAAACAACGCGGCTAAAACGGGCGAACCGACCACACCTAGCAATGTCACAACAGTGACCAACCCGCCAAGCGTGCCGACCACATTGGCCACCAACTCGCGTGAGTAGGCTCGGGTGGTATCATCTTTATCAAGCGCCTGGTATTCGGTTAATACCGGCACAAACGCTTGTGAAAATGCCCCTTCGGCAAATAGACGACGCAAAAAATTAGGGATTTTATTGGCAAAGAAAAAGACATCGGCGGCCGCACCCGCGCCCATTAAGTTGGCAATGACAACATCGCGCACCAATCCTAAAACACGGGACACTAATGTCATGGTGCTCACGATGAGCCCAGAGCGTAAAAGTCGCTTACTCACGGTTACCTCTTGAAAACACGTGCCCGATGCGCGCGTTGCTTCTACTTTTTCGCCCCTGGCGATACGCCGAAAGGGAGAACAAATCGAAATATAGGTGACGTCGGGGCTGAAATGCTGATAGAATCAGCCGCCATATTAACTGTGATAACCCCGCAGCGCCAACACTACCTTGGAGCGGCGGATCTTTGCACAAATGAATTGACAATAGAGGCAAAAAGAGGCATAGTCCTCCGCCTTGAAATGTCACCGAACAAAAAGATTTGGGAGTTAGACCCTTGGCGAATATCAAATCTGCTAAGAAGCGTGCGATCCAGTCTGAAAAGCGTCGCCAGCACAACGCAAGCCGTCGCTCTATGATGCGCACCTATATGAAGAAAACTGCTTCAGCAATTGCTGCAGGCGACAAAGAAGCGGCAACTGCTGCTTTTGCACAAGTTCAGCCTATTCTTGATCGTTCAGCCACTAAAGGCCTGATCCACAAGAATAAAGCAGCTCGTTACAAAGCAGCATTCTCAGCACAAATTAAAGCGCTGTAAGATTGCTCTTTGCATAGAGATAAAAAAAACCGGCCTTGGCCGGTTTTTTTTTTGCTTATCACTTGTTGCTTACCTAGGTGCTAATTTGCGGTTTCGCTGCAGTAGAGATCATGTAAAAGCTGAATGACAGCGACGACTTCATCACTTTTTAGCGAATAATATACCGTCTGCGCCTCTTTGCGCGTTGTCACCAGACCATCTTTTCGTAACCAAGCGAGATGCTGCGATAAGGCTGACTGGCTCAGAGGAACCCGCTCCACTAACTGCCCCACCGACAATTCACCTTGTAGTAAATAACACAGAATAAAAAGGCGTTTTTCATTGGCCATGGCTTTTAGCAGGCTGACTGCCTTAGGCCCATTCTGCTGCATGCGGGCTAAATCCATTCAACTTCCATCATCAGTTAATACTCAATGGCACGAGTCTAGCACGATCTTTATGCTAGCTTGTAACTAAACAAACAAGTGACTGTAATCTGCTTCACAAATCCTTTTGACCGCTGGGTGCTGAATCATACGTTCCGCAAAGATAACGAAATATTCCTCTTTTACCACACTCAGCTCAGCAATTTGTATCGCTTGACCCAAACGGGTGACTTCCTCAGTATAGGTCGTAGGTGCAATAAATAACGCTTGATGACTAATCCCAAACGCTTTCATTAAGGCGGAATCGTCAAATTCTCCCAGAATATTAGGTACGATGCCTTGTTGATCAAACCACTGCGTTAACTTACGTCCCATTGCGGTCGATTTGCTAGGAATTAAGACTTTCTGTGTCGCTAAACGTATGGGTAACGGCACATCGGGGTCTTCTGCAGGGTTTGAGGAATATAAGCTCATGCTACTCTCACCTAACTTGACGCTAAATAAGCCGGCCTGTTGGGTCGAATCTATCGGGCAGTCTGAAAGGATCATATCTAATTTATGCTCTGCGAGTTGCTCAAGTAGCATTTCATGCGTGGATTCAAAACAGCGCAGGTGGATGGCGTTATCGTGAGGTATCGCATGCAAGAGAATTTGGCTAATCAGCCGCTTCGATAATGCATCAGCAACCCCAACATCGAATAAGATATTCTCTTGCTGGCTGTAATTGACAATATCTAGCATTTCGTAGCTCAGACCAAACATACGATCAGCATATTTAAAAACCAGCTGGCCGAGCTCAGTGGGCTCCACGTAGCGCCCATTGCGTTTAGTGAGCTTACCATTTAAGCGCTGTTCCAGAGCCCGAATTTGCCCAGTAACGGTTTGTGGTGTTAAACAAAGCTTATCCGCCCCTTGGGTGATTGAACCTTGCTTGCAGACCATCCAGAAGTAGTACAGGTGGTTGTAATTTAGGTGAGCCATGCTGATAGATAAAAAAACGCCAGACGAAGCAGCTTACGCTGCCTCTCTGGCGCCTTCAAGTGGCATACGCGTTTTAGTTTTTCACATCGTCTTTATCAAGCGGCTTTCTTACCCGCTCACCCGCTCGATGCTCTAAAGCACGCTCTGAGAAGCTTGAGGATTTATCTTGTTCTTCTCTATCAACCTTATCAACGTTCGATGTCACCGTCGCCTTTCCGGCCGCGACACCTGCGCGATAGGCTTGGCAAACATCGCTTTGGTCTTGCTTTCCGTTGCAATACATATCTTGGTTTACCGCCATGGCAGAGCCAGAGACGGTAACCAGGCTAGTAATCAACGCCAGTATTACCTTCTTCATACTCGTCTCCTTGTTCATCTGCAAGCGCGCTGGCTGGTGGCAGTGCAAAGTGCAACACTACGTAGCCAATCACGGCCGCCAAGGTCGATCCTATCAAGATACCAAGACGAGAGAGTGTGACGAACTCGCCATTCACACCAACAAAGGCCAGTGATGAGATAAAGATAGACATGGTGAAACCAATACCACAGAGCACTGACACGGCAAAGATATGGGTGAAATTCACGCGTGCTGGCAGTTTGGCAATACCTAATTTCACTGCGGCCCAACTAAAGGTAAAGATCCCAAGTGGTTTACCCAGAAGCAAGCCTAAGGCAATACCTAGCGGCAACATTTCCGTCAAGTTAGCCAGTGATACACCGTCAAGCGATACCCCAGCGTTCGCGAACGCAAAAATCGGCAGAATCAGATACGACACGTATGGATGCAGCGCATGTTCCATTTTTTTCAATGGCGAGGGTGCATCATCCGTTTTACCTTTAAGCGGGATGGCAAAACCAAGCACCACACCGGCAAGCGTCGCATGAACGCCCGATTGCAACACGCTGAACCATAAAATCAGTCCAACCACGACGTACGCAGGAATACTGGTCACTTTGCGCATATTCATCGCCACCAGTACCACAGTGGCTATAAAGGCTGACGCTAGGGCTACCAGCGATAAGTCGCTACTGTAAAACAGGGCAATGATCACAATCACCCCGAGATCATCAATGATCGCCAATGCCAGTAAGAATACTTTTAACGCAAGCGGGACACGATTACCCAACAACGCCAACACACCGAGCGCAAACGCGATATCCGTAGCAGCTGGGATAGCCCAACCAGACACGGCCAGTGGGTCGCCCCAGTTGAACGCCAAGTAAACCAGTGCGGGAGCAAGCATACCTCCGATCGCTGCAACCGCAGGGAATGTGGCTTTGTCTTTTGAGTTTAGGGCACCTTGAACCAACTCACGTTTAACTTCCAAACCAATCAGCAGGAAAAAAATCACCATCAGGCCATCGTTGATCCAATGACCAACGGATAAGCCTGCTACATAGGTATGAAGCGTGCTGTCATATAAAGGCTGTAAATCCGAGTTCGCTACGAACATCGCTAATACCGCCGCTACAATCAGCACAATACCTCCTGCGGATTCCATTTTCAGAAACTGACGAATGACATCAGTCATTTAGAGCACTCCATACAATAAAAGTGGATTTCAGTAGTCTAGACAGTCAGACCACTTTTAGAAAAATCGTTTGTTCTGATAGTAAACATCGGGAAAACCGATGTTAAAACTAACTTACCATTGATTTATTCGTAGTCTAACGCTTTTATATCCTGTTTACCGATTTATAGCTTAACGCTTTCTCTCTAGCATAGTGTCGATTTCAACCTTGTTGTTACATTTTTATCTCTGTTTTTTCCAGCCGTGTATTTAGAGACAAATAACGCTAGGAATCAGGGGGGTAACAGCGCTTTTACTGCGGCATATCCGTGCCAAGATCGTATTTTCAACTCACTGCAGTATTTATGTCATATTTCTGAAATATTCCCTTTTTACTATCGCCTCAGATTTTGCTTTGACACTAAACTGACATCGAATTGTCACGGAGATATCTTATGACTCCCCATGCTACAGCAGTAGAGGCAACTCAGAGCTCCTCAAATTGGTTCCGTTGGACCAAGCTTGCCGTCATGCTTTACCTCCTGCTCGTGGCCGTTGCCATGGTAGGAAGCGGCTTCAAATGGGCCGTAGGCGACGAAGCGAAGACGCTCTTTGCGTTTGCGTCTCATCCCGTAGCTGGCTTAATGATTGGTATTGTTGCCACTGCATTGATTCAGTCTTCAAGTACCGTGACGTCTATTATCGTCGGCCTGGTCGCGGGTGGCTTGCCGGTTGAAGCGGCGATTCCCATGGTAATGGGAGCCAACGTGGGTACCTCAGTGACTAATACTATCGTCAGTTTAGGCCATGCCCGCTGTAAAGTAGAGTTTAGTCGTGCCTTTAGTTGTGCCACTGTTCATGACTTCTTTAATCTCTTTGCCGTTGCTATTTTTCTCCCACTCGAAATGGCATTTGGAATACTGAATAAAATTTCTGGCTGGTTGGTGTCGCCATTGGCACAAGCGAACGATATGAGTATCAAGGGGTTAAACTTTATTAAGCCATTGACCAAACCCGTCGTTAATGCTGTGCAATCGCCCTTGGATGCCATCTTCCCGGGTAACATTGGTGGCTTCATGATGATTGCCATGGGGATTGTTACTATTGTCATTGCCATCACCGTGATGGGTCGCGTGATGAAAAAACTGATGGTGGGTCGGGCAAAAGACATGCTTAAAAATGCTATCGGTCGCGGTCCATTGCACGGTATTTTCTCAGGCTCAATCGTCACTGTGTTGGTGCAATCTTCATCAACGACCACTAGCTTGATGGTGCCATTGGTCGGCTCAGGCGTGTTAAAGGTGCGTGATATTTATCCATTCACATTGGGCGCAAACATTGGTACCTGCATTACCGCGTTACTTGCCGCCACAGCCGTCACGGGCGAGTTCGCCGTCTTTGCGCTGCAAATTGCATTAGTACACCTTAGTTTTAATATCCTAGCCACCGCGCTTATCTTTGGTGTGCCGTTTTTACGCGAATTACCGCTCAAAGGTGCAGACTTGTTGGGCAAAATGGCCGCCAAATCAAAAATGGCCGTCCTCGTTTATATCAGTTTAGTCTTTGTTGTGATTCCAGGCAGCATTGTCTTCTTATCCCAATAAGCCTGAGATTTAGGTCACACACAAAAAACGCAGCCAGCTGGCTGCGTTTTTTTATTGAAAATTGGCTCAAGATGACACCAAGTCGTATCGCCTCGTTAACGTTACTGCCTATCAAACAGCAATGCGTTAAACAGCTATGTGTTAAACCGCAATCGGCGCTTTAATGGTCGGATGCGGATCGTAGCCTGCAATCTCAAAGTCATCGATTTTATATTCAAAGATAGAGGCAGGCTTGCGTTTAATAGTCAATGTCGGCAACGCACGCGGTTCACGCTTTAGCTGTTCATGGACAATATCATCGGTCAGATGGTTATGATAAAGGTGAACATCACCGAAAGTATGGACAAAATCACCGACCGCTAGGTCGCACTGTTGCGCCACCATATGGGTGAACAGCGCATAGCTGGCAATATTAAACGGCACACCCAAGAAGTAGTCTGCACTACGCTGATAAAGCTGGCATGAGAGCTTGCCATCCGCCACGTAGAACTGAAACAAACAATGGCAAGGGGCCAAGGCCATTTTGCCTTGCTCCGCGTTCTCTGACGGGCTGATGGACTCATCCGGCAAATCGGCAGGGTTCCACGCTGTGATAATATGGCGACGCGAGTTGGGTTTGGTTTTAATTTGCTCGATCAATTGCGCAATCTGATCCACGGTTGAACCATCTGGACACGCCCAAGAGCGCCACTGAGCGCCATAGACGGGACCGAGATCACCTTGCTCGGTGGCCCATTCATCCCAAATACGTACCTTGTTGTCTTGTAAGTACTGGATGTTAGTCTCGCCGTTAAGAAACCACAAAAGCTCGTGGATAATCGCTCGGGTATAGAGTTTTTTGGTCGTTAACAGTGGAAAGCCTTCAGCAAGGTCGAACCGTAGTTGGCGTCCAAATATCGATCGCGTTCCGACACCAGTGCGATCTCCCCTATCTGTCCCATTATCGAGAATATCCTGCATCAACGCCTGATACTGCTTCATAGTGTTTCCTATCATTGACCGAACAAACAAAAGGCACCGCTGAGGTGCCTTGGTGTATCACTTACTATAACCGATTCGCGTTATTCGGTCACTTGGCGGGTTGGCATCGATACGCCCATAGCATCATCAACGCCCCTACGATCACCATCGGCAACGATAAAAGCTGCCCCATACTGAATATTCCTGCAAATAACCCGAGATGTGCATCTGGCTCGCGGAAATACTCCACGGTAAAGCGGAATGTGCCGTAACCGGCCAAGAAAAGCCCCGAGACCGCCCCCATTGGGCGTGGCTTTTTAATGTACATATTGAGGATCACAAATAACGCGACGCCTTCTAATGCAAACTCATAAAGCTGCGAGGGATGGCGTGGCCACGGGCCCCCGGTTGGAAAGACCATTGCCCAAGGCACATCCGTGACGCGCCCCCATAGCTCACCGTTCATAAAGTTGCCCAACCGGCCAGCGCCAAGGCCAAATGGTACTAACGGCGCAATAAAGTCAGCCACGGTAAAAAAGTGACGCTGCGTTTTACGTGCATACCATGCCATGGCGGTGATCACACCCAACAGACCACCATGGAACGACATGCCTCCTGTCCATACTTTGAACAAAAACAAGGGGTCGGCGATAAAAGCATCCAATTGGTAAAAAAGCACATAGCCAATGCGTCCACCCAATACCACGCCAAGAAAGCCGGCAAACAGCAGATCGCTGACTTCTTCTTTGTTCCAACCACTGTTGGGTTTTGTCGCACGATGGTTTGCCAGCCAAAGAGCAAACACAAACCCTAACAAATACATCAACCCGTACCAGCGTACCGCTATGGGGCCTAACTCGATTAATACCGGGTCGATTGACGGAAAGGTGAAATAACCTTCAGCCATGAATTTGATCCTTTATTTCAACAACATGCTAGCGCCGACAATAACAAGAAAGACGGCAAAAATACGTTTTATTTGCTCAGTAGGTAACTTCACCGCAAGCTGCGCGCCTACCCGTGTCATCCACACAGACGTGGAAACCACCCCGAGCAACGCGGGTAAATACAAGTATCCGACACTGAGTGGCGGTAAGGGTTCCGTCTGTCGCCAGCCCAACCACACAAAGCTAATCATGCCACCGAACGCTAATACCGCTCCCCCCGCTGATGCACTACCTATTGCTTGATGCATGCTGACCCCACGCCAGTGTAAATATGGAACAGTAAAGGATCCGCCACCAATGCCTGCCAAGCTAGAAAGCGTCCCAATCAAGGTTCCAGCCGCAGAAAGCCGCCACCAATGCGGCAATGGGCGCGCTTGATAGACGCGGCGATTAAGTAACATTTGCAGTGCCATCGCAAGCACAATCACACCAAATAAACGGGGTAGCCAATCAGGAGGCAGCAAGTCAGCAAATCCGGCCCCAAGACTACCGCCTAACAGCATGCCAGGAACAAGAGCTTTGACCGCCTCGACATGCACATTACCTAAGCGAAAATGCCGCCATGCCGACGCACTTGAGGTCAAAACGATCGTTGCTAACGACGTCGCCAGAGCAATGGGCATCACCACCGTCGGTGAAATGCCAAAAACCGGCAATAGAAACGTTAAAGCGGGTACCACCACCAGTCCACCGCCAATGCCAAGCAGCCCTGATAAGGTACCTACGCACGCACCGACTAGCATGCAGACCACAAACAACAACAGTGTTAGGCCAGTGATCATCGCATTTGTCCGATTTTGACTAACGCTTCAAGCCCATGTTCGGCCAGAAAGGCTTCGGTCGATGCTCGAATCGCATCAGGGTCGTCTAATGTCAGCATAGTATTCGCCTGCACCACTAGCGCCTCATGCGGTAATCGACTTAACAGATATTTGATTTTGGCGACATTCCGAGTGTTCATACTCAGTTGCTGGTAACCCAATCCCACTAATAATGCTGCACCCACAGGATCGCCGGCCAACTCACCGCAGACACTTACCAGTAATTGATGGCGCGCACCCATGGTTGCAATGGATGATAAGGCATGGAGTACTGAAGGATGCAGGGCATCAAAAATATCCGCGACCCGCGCATTATTGCGATCAACGGCGAGTAAATATTGGGTCAAGTCATTGGTCCCTACCGATAAAAAATCGATATCACGCGCGATATTATCCAACTGATACAAAATAGAGGGGACTTCGACCATGATCCCGAGCATAGGGATATTAACGCTCTCACCCGTGCTCTCGGCCTCTTGGCTGACCTCTTGATACGCGCGGCTGACCAAGGTTTTCGCTTCCAATAACTCATTGCGGCCAGAGATCATTGGCAGTAGTAACTTAAGGTTATTTAAACCTATGCTCGCGCGTAACATGGCACGGACTTGGATCAAAAAGATATCCGGATGATCCAAGCTGAAGCGAATACCGCGCCACCCTAGAAAAGGATTATCTTCTTCCACACTTAGGTAAGGAAGCGGCTTATCTCCACCGATATCCAACGTACGCATCACCACAGGCTTATCAGGGTAACTGGCAAGAATGGCGCGATACTGTTTCACTTGTTCGTCTTCAGAGGGGAACCGGCGTAACATTAAAAAAGGGACTTCAGTGCGAAAAAGTCCTACCCCATCCACCCCTTGATTAATCGCAATTTGACTATCGGCACTAAGACCGGCATTTAAATGGACCTCAACCCGGGTGCCGTCTTGGGTTTGTCCCGGGCTGGCCAGTGCTGTCTCAAAGGTCGATTGTAAGCTGGCTTCTTCTTGAACCAATTGCTGGTATTCGTTGATCAAGGCCTCGGCAGGCTCGATCATTAATATCCCTTTGTGTCCATCGAGGATAACGGTTTTGTGGTGCAAGCGTGAGGGAGAAAAGCTGACCCCCATGATCGCAGGGATCCCCAATGCCCGCGCGAGAATGGCAGCATGAGAATTAGCCGCTCCCTGTTCGGCGACAACGCCTGCCAGTAAGGTACGAGGAATCGAAGCCAGCATACCGGCTGTCAGCTCGTGAGCCAGTAACACAACCGGTGATGAAATCGCTGGAGCACTGCCTGCCGGGGCCATCAAAAAATAAAGTAATCGCTGACCCAGTTCTTTTACATCGTCTGCGCGCGCTTTGAGATAAGGATCGTCCATCAGGGAAAAGCGCGCGGAAAAGGCCTCCACAGTTTGTCGCACGGCCCACGTCGCTTCATCACCTTGCTGGATCCTGACCGTTATGTCTTCTCGCAACATGGGATCATTGAGCAGATGTACAAACAGATCAAAAATCGCTAATGCGTCTTTTTGTAGCTCCTTATCAAAGCGCTTACGCAAACGCCGGAACTCCGTACTGGCCTCATCAATCGCGGCGTCTAAGCGGTCGAGCTCTCGCGACACATCGAGACTGCTTGCCGGAGCAACGTCCTCTAGCCTTGGTTGCGACTCGTCGCACCAAGCTTGAGCAATACCGATCCCCGGTGACGCCGGCATCCCTTCAAGTAAAATAGGCGATCGGGTACCTTGCCACCCCCCTTGCGCATCCGCATGGGCAAATACCACCGCCAACTGCGCGGCTAAGGTGACAAGAAACGACTCTTCACTTTCATCAAATTGACGCGGTTGGTGTTGCTGAACGACTAATACGCCCAGCACCTTTTTGCGATAAATAATGGGCGTACCCAAAAAAGATTGAAACGCATCTTCTCCTGTCGCTGGAAAAGGTTTAAACGCAGGATGTCGTCGTGCATAAGCGAGGTTTAAAGGCTCAGCTCGTTGACCAACCACGCCAACTAACCCGTCACCAAACGACATCGACACTTGCGCCGACGGATCGAGCCCCTGCGTTGCCATCAAATCAAAGCTTTGTTGCTCAAGGTTGGCGAGATAGACAGAGCAGCACTCGGTACGCATTGCCAAGCAGGTTTGTTGCACCAACGTATGCAGCGCCTGATCGAGATCGGCTGACACTGCAACGCTTTGCACAATATTCCTTAACTGCGTGAGCACCGAGTTTCTCCTTTACCCTCGCTTATTTTTACGTCGAGGTTTGCGTTCTTTAAAAGGCATCGCAAGCGGCGCAAACTCTTTCATTGCACGCCGATAGACTTCACGCTTAAATGCCACGACTTGACGCACAGGATACCAATAACTGACCCAACGCCAGCCATCAAATTCCGGTGTCCCGCCACGCAAAACGTTCACGTGTGACTCATCACACTCAAGCTTAAGCAAAAACCATTTTTGCTTTTGCCCAATACATACGGGTTTAGAATCCCACCGCACCAAGCGTTTCGGTAATTTATAACGTAACCAATGTCGACTAGTCCCCAAGATGCGCACATCTTTTTTGGTCAGTCCAACTTCTTYATACAATTCACGATACATGGCTTGCTCAGGACTTTCTCCTTCATCAATACCACCTTGTGGAAACTGCCATGAATGCTGACCATATCGACGAGCCCAGAGTACTTGACCGTGGCCGTTACAAATTACTATCCCCACATTGGGACGATAGCCATCGCCATCAATCACTGGACAACCTCAATGATAAATCTCTACTGAACCTGATTTTTTCACAAAAAGCGGCTGAGGGTAAACAAACATTGTGGATTGACCTTCTTTTTTGCGCTCTCGTCGTCATCTGAGGATAACTCACTCTCTAACAGGAAGTTATAAACATAGCAATGAGAGTTTGCGCACATTTATTCACGCTTTCTGTGGATAGATTTGTGAAGAAGCCTAGAAAAAGTGCATTAAAGCATCAGGTATCGATCATCTAACGGAAGGAAACATTGTCATAAAAATAAAATAAGACCTTAAATTCATAAACTTAAAAGTAATTCGTTAAGATAGGATCCTTG